>JAPKBZ010000226.1 GCA_028823175.1 Myxococcota bacterium | reverse complement strand
ACCTTTTCCGGACGCGCTGCGAGTCTTGCCACACCATCGGTGGAGGAAAGACTCGTTTGGGCCCGGACCTCGCCGGTGTCACCGAAAGGCGTGATCGGTCCTGGCTGGCACGATGGCTCAAGGAGCCCGATAAGATGCTCGAAGAAGGAGATCCCACGGCAACAGAGCTGTTCCTTCAATATCAGGAAATTGCCATGCCCAACCTCCGGCTTGTCGATGAGGAGGTGGACGCGCTCATCGAGCACATAAAGTTGGAGAGTTTACGACTGGTCGATCTCGAGAAAAACTCAGAACCTGTCCCGTCAGTATCGCTCGCTCCTCTGGCTGATAAAGGGCGGCCATGAATTGGACCGGGCACTGAGTAGCAAAGGAGTCAAACGTTAGAAGTATCCGGAGTCGTCAGTAGGCTACGTATTGAAAGCGGTTCATGAAATTCAAAGTGAGCTTTCGAAAGTAGCTCTAACTAGCGCGGAAAAAGATTTCTGAAAATCCCGCCCAGCAGCACTGTGAAAGTGAGGACTCGGAATTTCAGTTTCAAAAACTCCCCCCGTCCCGAAGCGTCAAAGCCAATCGCCCATAACCGGCACTGGCATCCAAGCACGGTATGACATCGTTCATGTCGGGCAGAGCTTTCAGCTCGGAAAATTCGCTCACGCCACGCTGAGCCTCGTCATTATGGTCAGTCTTTGCGTGCTCTCAGCCACAACGGCGGTAGGACTCGTCGTGGTTGACCCGAACGCGCCCGGGGTTCTTGAACCCGCACTCACCGCCGTCGACGGCGAAGAACGTCGAATCCCCCATACGGATCAGGTCGTAGGGGGTAATTTGGGAAATGTCGTAGGCGGCTTGGTCCGGCGTTCTGCACAGGGAAGCCAGAGCCTCCTGGGGCAGACTATTTATCCTAGGCTCCCCGCTAGGAGATCGTCCTTATGACTCCGCTCGACGATCTCCACGACGTCACTGCCGCACCAGGAAGGGATTCGCTTCATGAAGCCGCTCTTCAAAGAAATTGCTGCATGCCCCGTGTGCCAACAGCTCCTCGAGTGGGAGGCGGAGACGGTTCGCTGTACGGGCCCCGGCTGCGGTCGGAGCTATAGCCTGGCCGGCGATGTTCCGATTCTCGACCTGAGTGAGGACAACGGCTCCATCGCCGATCCCGTTCCCGACCCGAATGCGCGCTCGGGCCTGCGGCGCATGGCCTCGAGCTTCCTGCGCGTAGAGAGCAGCACCTACAAAACCCGGCAGGGCCGCGAACGCCAGCCCCGCTTCATCGCGAGCCTGGGCCCCGACGCCATCGTGCTGAATGTCGGCGCGGGAAAGACCGACTTCGGAGCGCGCGTCGTGAACCTCGACATCGGACCCTTCCCCAACGTCGATGTCGTGGGTCGCAGCGAATGGCTGCCGGTGCGGGACCATGCGGTGGATGCCGTCATCACCATTGGGGTCCTCGAACACGTCGGGGACCTCGCCGAGACCCTTAAAGAGATCGACCGGGTGTTGCGCCCCGGAGGCCAGGTCTTCCACGAAGTGCCCTTCATTCAAGGCAAACACGGATCCATAGATCACCGGCGCTTCACGTATCAGGGCGCAGCCGCGCTGGTGGACGACTACGAACTGTTGGACGAGGGCGTCGCGGTGGGGCCGAGTTCGGCTCTCGGATGGATCCTCGCAGAGTGGTTCGCGCTGCTCTTCTCGTTCGGCAACGCCCGTATTTTCTCGGTGGCGAGCCGCCTCTTCAGCAAGATCTTCAGTCCGATCCGGTACTTCGACGCGATCCTGGAGCAGAGACCCGAGGCGCGAGTGACGGCCTGCTCGCTCTTCGTGCAGGCCCGCAAACCCGAAATCAGCTCATAGCGTTGGGGA
>JAPKBZ010000225.1 GCA_028823175.1 Myxococcota bacterium | reverse complement strand
ATAACGCCCATACTCGGACGTTGTGTCAGAAGGCAGCTTGTATGTCCTATCCCCACCTCGCTTACGGGACAGGTCAGTTCACTCCAATCCGAGGTCGACGCGAATCCCCCTGCGGTAGTTACGACCATCGATTTTTCTCTCTCATCTCAAGTGAATACTGGGCCGGTCTCTCAGACTTTCGATGTCGATATCCCAGTAGGTGGCTATGTGATAATTACTGGCCTGGGCAATCCCAATCCCTGGCCAAGCGCCCAATTTTCGTCGTATGGAATTAACTTCGACGGGGTGCCTGTGGGTCTTCGTGGGCTCTCTAATAATCAATTCTCACCATACGATGTACTACCCGTTACGGCTGGAAATCACTCTGTTTATGTTTTCTGGGAATGGTCGGACGGTAGATATCAGCCGCATGAATTGCCGACTCGAGGAATGACCGGAAGGCTTCTACTCTTCACCACCCCCACAGCGACTACGAGCACCGAGGTAGTCCCTCCTTGACACCGGAATCGACGCCTCGCGGCGGGTACCCGCCACCGCCCCCATACTGAAACCTCGGCGGCCTTCCGACCTGCTTGTAGAAGGCCCCGATCAGGTGGGGATAGGACATTCAAGCTGGGTTCTGGCACAACGTCCGAGTCTGGGCGTTTTGTTAAATCCCTAGGGGAGCCCCGTGGCGGGTCTTAGAAGTGTATGTATGAAGGCTTAGGGATATTTGTATGAAGGCTATGTCGAATGACACTTGAAATATTCTTTACACCGAATGGAGTCGTGTGAGAAGATGATCCAAGTAGTCGGAGCGATTGAGATTCGACAAACGATCGTCGTTCACTGGCGCCCGGGGAGGTTCTCGGGAGCCGGGGATCTGTCCCGGGCGTCGCCCCGGGGTCGTTGGAGGCACGTTGAGATGAAGAACTCAATCTTGATTCCGCTCACCGGAGCGGTTCTTTTCAGTCTCATTCTCGCGAACCACGCCTTGGCAGATGCGCCCACGGCCATCGCCGAGGTGCTCGCGACGAACGCACCGGCACCCTTCTGCGACACGAAGCCGAAGGATCTGGACGAGCAGCAGCGCAGCGGGCCCGCTGCCACGATCGAGGGCAGGGTGACGGCGCACTCGGGTTCGTTCGCGGCCTCCTACGGGAACGCGGGCTTCCAACTCAGCGACGGAACGGCGGGCATATTCGTGCTGACAGAGCGCAACCTCGACTTCGAAGATGGGGATCGGGTACGCGTCAGCGGGAAGCCTTGTATCCAATCCGGCACCCGCGCTCTGCGCAGCGTGGAGGTGACGGAACTCGATGACAAGGGCCCGGTGGCATTCGCTCCGCGGCAGATCGGCCAGTTCGAGAAGCGTCCCGAGATCCAAGGCTCGCCGGAGGTGGTGAGCAACTGGTGCAACTGTTCGGCTCCCGCCTCGGCCACCGAGGGTCTCGTGATCACGGTTCGTGGCACTGCGGTGGCGGATCTCGAGCAGGACGGGGCCTTTGGCTACAAGCTCTTCCTCGATGACGGGACCGGAGTCGGCCAGATCTTCATCGACGCCCAGTCGGGAATCCCCGCCGAGGAACTCGCAGAGGAAGTGTTGAGAGAAGGCAACGACTTGTGCGCGACAGGGGTTATTGCCCGCTTTGCCGGCGTGGGGTTCGAACTCCTGCCGCGCACAAGCGATGACCTGCGAGAGGCCCGACCCGACCGCGAAAATCCCTGCCGCGATTGAACGCTCCGCGATCGCAAGTGAGTTCGACCGGCGCAGCGCGACCGGAGTCTCAGAGAATGAACATCTGCGGCCCGGGCTCGGGCTCCGGAATTCCGAATTCCGCGCGAACCTCGGAGAGAGGAAGTTCCAGCATCTCTTGGGGATAGGACATT
>JAPKBZ010000041.1 GCA_028823175.1 Myxococcota bacterium | reverse complement strand
GAGACGCTTTTCCGCTCTCACGGTTTCCGCTCTCACGTTTTCCGCTCTCACGGTTCCCCCCTTCACCAAAGGCGCTCAGGTTCGAAGGTGAAAGTGGTTCACTCGCTGGGCTTGGTCGCTTTTTCGGCACAGCCGAACCAGCACCCCGGGCGGAAACTGTGGTTCCCGTGTGGCCGCAATGAGGGCATACCTCTTTCCCTCTCGGCAATCGCGTATTGCAGGTTTTGCAAGTCAAGCGGGTCCCCAATCCCCCGAAGAGTTCGCCCATAGGCAAGGCTCCGAGCCCAATCCATCCCAGAATCTATCGCCCGATTCCACCAGGAACTTGAGGGAGCGCCGACGCGCCGCAACCAACGTGCAGATCGTCCGACGCTTGAGGAGCTCGGGTGCAGGGAACTCGCAACCCGTGTTCTACTCGCGAGTAATATCCGCCCCAAGAGCTGCGAGTTTCAGGTCGAGCCTCTCGTAACCACGGTCGAGAATCTCGGCGTTCTGCACAACGCTCGGTCGGCCCCGGGCACACAAGGCGGCGATCAGGAGCGCCATGCCTGCTCGAATATCGGGGCTTCTCACCGTCTGTCCGCGCAGGACAGTCGGACCCGTCACGAGGACCCGGTGGGGATCGCAAACGACGATATTCGCGCCCATTTGGATCAGGGGATCGACGAAATAGAGGCGGCTCTCGAACATCTTCTCAAAGAAAAGTGTCACACCTTCGCTCTGGGTTCCGAGAACAACCATCGGGCTCATCATGTCCGTAGGAAATTGGGGCCAGGGCCCATCTCCAATGCTGGGCGTCACTCCCCCGGCATCTTGCCGAATTCGGGGCTTCTGCCCTCCTGGCATAATGATTCGGTCGCTCTCGACTTCAAGGGTAATTCCAAAGCGCTCGAAAACCCGGTTCATCATCCAATAATGACCGCGCACCGTACCCGTAACGGTAATTTCTCCACCGGTGGCCGCCGCAAGAGCCAGATAACTCCCGACTTCGATATGGTCGGAAACGACTCGGTGACGAGTTCCCCCCAGACGCTCGACACCGGTAATCGTGAGGGTATTGCTTCCCAAGCCCTCGATCTCCGCACCCATTCCCTTGAGCATACGCCCGAGATCTTGGACGTGGGGTTCACTCGCGGCGTTCAACAGGGTCGTGGTCCCCTCGGCGACCACCGCCGCCATCAGGATATGTTCGGTCGCCGTCACGCTGGGCTCATCAAAGAAGAGCATCGCCGCGGTCAGTCTCTCATTTCGGCTGAACTCGAGCTTGTTCTCATCGAGTTCGACCCCGAGGCCCCTCAGGCCGTAAAAGTGCGCATCCAGGCGCCTCCGGCCGATCTGGTCCCCACCGGGCGGATGCATCGCGGCCCGCCCAACCCGGTGAAGAAGCGGGGCCACGAAGAGGAAGGAAGTCCGAGTTCGCTCGCACAACTCCAAGGGGATTTCGCTCTGGGTCACTTCTCGGGTATTCAGAACCAGTTTTCCGGGCTCACGCGCAACCGACGCCCCCAGGAATTCGAGAATCTCCAGCATGCCGTTGACATCACGGAGGTCCGGGACGTTCTCGAGAACCACCTCCTCATCGGTCATGAGTGCCGCGGCGATCATCGGCAACACCGCGTTCTTGTTACCACTGGCTGCGATTTCGCCGAATAGGGGCTTTCCCCCCTGAATAACGAATTGACTCATGGACTCCACGCAACTCGGGTTCGATGTACGACAAGGTGCCCGCCCGAAGCGGCTCCGAGCTGTCTGGAGCGTAGGCCGTCCCCTGGATTTCGACCACCATCAGGCTGCGGGCAAGAACGGCACACTCGATCAGCCTAATCAGCCCGAGAAAGTCTTCTGCGGTATCTTTTCGTGGTCGATAGCCGTCAGCGGGGTTCAAGGATGATTCATCGTTTTTCCATCATCGAGCGCGCGAAGAGTTTCGGTTTCGCATTCCGCGGCATCGCGTTGACCGTTCAGAGTCAACACAACGCCTGGATCCACCTCTTCGTCACTGCAGCCGTTACTTTCGCGGGTTGGTATTGCGAACTTTCGGCCCACGACTGGCTCTGGCTGATCACCGCGATCACCCTGGTCTGGGCGATGGAAACAGTCAACACCGCAATCGAACGCCTCTCCGACGCCGCCGTGCCCGAAATCCATCCGTTAATCGCCCAGGCCAAGGATGCCGCCGCCGGCGCCGTCCTGATCGCCGTACTCGGATCGGCGCTGATCGGGTTGATCGTGCTGGGACCGCCCCTGATCGCCAAATTCAGTTCCGGAAGCTGAGCCCGCGCTCGGAACGGCCGGGCGATACCGGACACTTCCGGACACTTCCGAACACTCGCGAACACCCGACGACGCACAAAGGCATCAATAGTCGGATCCGGGTCATTGACCGCAACGTGGCTCCCCTCGATGCTGTTCTTTTCTGGGAATCGCCGGAAAAGGAGCGGTCGACATGCGTTACGCCTTCGGAAATTTCGAATTCGACACGGTCAAGGGAAGCTTGCTCTGCGGAGGTCTCCAGCTTCCGGCACGAGCCAAAGTCATCGCGCTGCTCGCCGACCTGATTCAACACAGAACTCGCATCGTCTACAAGAGCGAATTGGACCGAAGGCTCTGGCCCGATGTCGTTGTCGGCTCGACTTCGCTCTCAACCCTCATCGGTGAAACACGATCCCTGCTTGGAGATTCGGGCTGTCGCCAGATCTTCATCCACACCGAACCGGGGCGAGGCTACCGCTTCGTCTCCTCAGTCCGGGTCCTGGACAATACGGGACTGATCTCCAAGTCCGAGACCTTCGACCCATCGACCTTGTTCCAGAGCAACCCCGGAAGCCTGGCCACACTCGAGGAAACCCTCGCCCAGCTCGAGCACGGCTGTCCCAGGCCACTTCTCCTCACGGGGCCGCCGGGGAGCGGGAAGCGGCAGTGTGTGAACGAAGTCGTCGCCATCAGCCGGGGTCGAGGCCTAGCGGCCTATTTGGGACGATCTTCGGACGACAAGGAAAGCCCCAATCTCGCTCCCTGGATCGAAATCCTTCGCTCCTTGATGGAGAACATCCACGAATCGGATTTGCCTCCCTTGATCGCACCCGATCTTCTGGACCTCGCGCAGTGCCAGCCCGAGTACATGGAAAGGCTCGCCTCTGAAAAAGGAGCAGCGTTATCGGGCCTTCGTTTCAGGCTCATGGATTCCCTCTGCCGGCTATTCAAGCGGACAGCGCAGAGAAGCCCTTTCGTTTTGATTCTCGAAAATCTTCACTCCGTGGATCGCGATTCCCTGGCGCTCTACGAGAAACTTTTGGGCTGTGCCGGAGAGGCGCCTATCGCGCTTATGGCTACGATCTGCCCGAGCGGATTTCTTCGTGAACACCCAAATTTCGAGGCCCTGGGTCGGATTCAGGCCTCAAGGGATCTGGGCCATATCGATTTGGCGCCCCCCGGAGCATCCAGGTCCTGGAGTCGAGAACACTCGAGCCGTACACCTCACTTGAAAAGGTCGCGGATCCCAGATCAAGACAGCTTTGATTCCGCCCAATTGCCCGGCAGCCGAACCCCGGTGCCCCCGATGCCGCAATAGCCCTGGGGATTCTTGGCCAGGTATTGCTGGTGATAGTCCTCGGCATAGTAGAACTCTGGAGCGAGTAGAACCTCTGTCGTCACGCTGCCCAAGCCGGATTCGCCGAGGACTGCCTGGAAAGCAGTTTTAGAATCCCGGGCGAGTTCGAGTTGTGAATCGGATTCACAATAGATCCCCGAACGATATTGCGTTCCGACATCGTTGCCCTGCTGCATCCCCTGGGTGGGATCGTGCTCGGCCCAGAAAAGCCCAAGCATCTCGGCGTAACTCGTCCGAGATGGATCAAAAAAAACCAAAACCGCCTCTGTATGGCCCGTGTTCCCCGAACAAACTTCGGCATAGGTCGGGTTCGGCGTACTGCCGTTGATATAGCCCACCGCGGTAGAGCGCACGCCTTCGGTTTGCCAAAACCGGCGCTCCGCTCCCCAGAAACAGCCCATCGCAAAAACCGCCCGCTCCAACCCTGGGAAATCACCCTGAAGAGGTGCCCCGTTGACGAAATGGGCCACGGGTACGGGCATGGCCGCGTCGCGCCCAGGCAAGGCTTCCCCGGGCTTAGGCATTTTCGGTTCTCGTCCAAACAGCATGATCTACTCCCTAAAAAGCGTATTGGAGGCCCGAGGTCAGAATCCAGTCTGCTCCCAGCTGCGGCCCCTGAAGATCCTGGGTCACGGGAAGACCGCCTTCAATGGAGATTCGGGCGCCCTTGAGCCAGCCGCCACTCACGAAGAAGTCAACGCCGAACAGGGTATCGAGGCGCTCACCCGCCTGCATCGACGGATCCTCGAGGGGCGAAATCGACGGATCGAGTTGATCGTCAGCCCCCGTCGGATTGAACCATTGATCCCAGCGAACCCGGAAGGATGTCTGCAGCCAGGGTGTCCAGCGTCGCCCCACCCAACCGCTAAAGGAATATCTGTTCCCCAGCTTATATCCCTCGGAATTCGTCCCGGCCTCCAAGACTCCGCCGAGTTGGCCACCCCAGAAGGTCTTCTTATAAAGGCCGTTATAAGTCAACCCCGGGCGAATAGACAGCGTGCCCGAGCCCAACTGCATGATATAAGGCAAACGTTGCAAGCTGCCCGGAAGCAACCCGGTGACCCCACTCGGCGCTTCATCGGTCTCGCTGGTCGAGCCCGAAGGCAGGCTGAGCCCCAGGTTAAGATGTACCCGATTTTTATCATCGGCGAAGACCTGATAGAGACCGTTCAAAATAACATCGCCGAACCCGCGAACCGATGTCCGGTAGATCTGATCCGAGTCAACTACCAATTGTTCGAGCGTCTTTTCGAGGAAGGGGACCGTGATGAAGAGGGTCATCGCCTCGGTCGGCTTCCAAGCCAACTCGATTATATGCGCATAGGAGCGGAAGTTGAGCGGGACAAGCCCTCCCGAGTAGTCCGCCTCGACCTGCGCCAGGGGAACCGTCGATTTTCCGTTCAGGAGCTTATTCCGATTCTCGATATGCAAGCGGTAGGAGATCTTGACCTCACCGCTGCTATGGACCGACTCCCCGAAGACACCGATGGGCGGATAGGCAGAACCATTTTCGGGGGCTTCCGACGCCAGAGCCGACCCCGAAATGGAGAGAAGAAAACCGGACGCGATCAGCGCTCCGACCCTTTTGATCCTGGCCACAACCATCAACCTGCTCCCCGCTCCCAATCGGATCCAGTTCTCCGGCCAGCCAATGCCAACCCGAAAATCGCTCCCTTTCCTCGTGGACACCGAGAAGCTAGGCAAAGCACGAAGCGAAGACCACGCAGCCGACTCAAGGATCCAGCCCGCTCACATCCCAACGCGGCGGCGCCGCCTGGGTACAAGCGACTGCGACGTGATGGTTCTCCGTGGGGCGCAGCCGCAGATAGTGGCAGGCGGGCTCCCGCCCCCCCGGACCCGCTTCTGCCCGGCAATGCGCCCGGTCCGCGCCCTCGAGCCTGAACTCCAGGCGATCAAGCGCGGATCGGATCCCCGTCCCCGTGGCCTTGAGATGCGCCTCCTTGAGTGTCCAGTAGTCAAGGAAGCCCGCGGGCTGCTGGGACGGAGGTAGCTCCTTCCAGCGCGCGCGTTCGGAGGCCGAGAGCACCCGCTCCGCCAGCTGAGAGTAGTCCCGGGAGCGCCGGGGCGTTTCAACATCGATGCCGACGCCCATATCCCGCGCCACCACGCAAGCGACCAACCCCCGGGTGTGAGACAGGTTGAAGTGCAGGCTTCGATCCCAAGGTGGATTTACGATTCCAGGCTTCCCCATGGCATCGGGAGAAAAGCGCCAATCGGCTGGTTCGAGGTCTGCATAGAGTGAGAGCGTCCTGCGAAGAAGAGCGTGCGCGCTGCAGAATTCGGCTCGGGCAGAGGGCGTCCGGCGCCCGTGCCGTTGGCGTTCTTCGACCGATAGGAGCGAGAGGTTCTCCTCGGCCCGCTCGGGAGAGGCCGGCTCCGAGGGCATATAACGGACCACAACGCAGCCCGGCGCCAGGGGGAGGGACTCGGAGTTCGACATGGTTTGACCATAGCCCGGGCATCTCCGAGTGGAAATCATGGAGGGCAGACTCCTCTCCCCCGCCCCGGGCACGACGGCGGAGAAGAGATTCGGCGAACCGAAGTCGCCAATTTTATTCGTGGCGTCGTAGCCAGTTCGGTTAACCTCTCGCTTTCCAATTCAGAGTAGAGAGCGGTCTGGAAATGGGTATGAGCTTCGCAGGCAAGACAGCGGTGGTGGGTATCGGCGCCACGGATTTCTCGAAGAATTCCGGACGCAGCACCCTGCGCCTGGCCGTCGAGTGCAGCGATGCCGCCATCCGGGATGCCGGGCTCCGGCCGGAGCAGATCGATGGCATGGTGCTCTTTACCGTGGAGGACAACCACGAGATCGACGTGGCCCGAAACCTGGGAATTCCCGAACTGACCCATTTCTCTCGTATCCACCACAGCGGCGGTGCGGCCTGCGGCACCCTTCACCAGGCCGCCATGGCGGTGGCTTCGGGGGCCTGCAACTACTGCCTGGTATTTCGGGCCTTCAACGAACGCTCTGAAACCCGCTTCGGGGTCGGCGTCCAAAACCGTGCCCCGGCTCCGACGCCCATGGAAGTGGATTTCGGCTGGAGCTCGCCCTTCGGCCTGCTGACCCCCGCCTCCTGGGTCGCCATGTTCGCGCGCCGCTACATGCACGAGTTCGGAGCGACCAGCGAAGATTTCGGCCGTATTGCGGTTGCCGATCGAAAACACGCGGCCAACAACCCAAAGGCCCATTTCTACAAGAAACCCATCAGCCTGGAAGACCATCAGCAGAGCCGCTGGATCGTCAAGCCCTTGCATCTGCTCGATTGCTGCCAGGAGACCGACGGAGGCCAGGCCTTCGTCGTAACCACCCTCGAACGCGCGCTGGACCTTCCCAAGCCACCGGCCATCATCGCCGCTGCCGCCCAGGGAAGCGCCAAAGGCCAACAGATGATGAAGAGCTACTACCGCGACGAGATCACCGATATTCCCGAGATGGGTCTCTGCGCGCGCCAACTCTGGCGCGACACGGGGCTCGGCCCAAGCGATATCCAGACGGCGATCCTATACGATCACTTCACCCCCCTCGTCCTACCCCAACTCGAAGAATTCGGGTTTTGCGCCCGGGGCGAGGCCTCGGATTTTATCCGAGATGGAAATATTGAGATCGGAGGTCGTCTGCCCATCAATACCAACGGCGGACAACTCGGCGAGGCCTACATCCACGGCATGAACGGAATCGCGGAGGGGGTAAGGCAAATTCGCGGGGACTCGGTCAACCCGGTGCCGGATGTCCAGAACGTTTTGGTCACTGCGGGCACCGCGGTGCCGACCAGTGCATTGATCCTTTCCGGGTCCAACTAAATGCAGGCGCGCCAGTGATAAGAGCGACTGCCTGGTTCTTGTCCCTGATCTTCAGCCTCGTCCTCGCAGAGACAGGCACTGCTGCACGCCCCGACACTCCGCACCCCCACCAGGGTGTCGTGCGCCCCTTCGATGGAAAACCCGAAATGGCGCCCCCCTCCGAGGCCCAGCTTGAGTCTCTTTCCAGGGGCGAGACGATCTTGGTCACGATCGAGGGCGAGGACGGCGGGCGGGGCATGGCCATTCAGGATATCCAGGCCCCTCCCGAGGCGGTTTGGGATCGGATCGCCGCCTTTCACGACTACCCCCAAATGGTCCCCTATGTGACGGAATGCGAGCCCTATTTCGAGGACGGGAGCGATGTGCGCGTGCGCTTCGTCCTCAAGCTTCTCGCGATTCGCTACGAGTACTATATCCGGCACGATTTCCGCCCCGAGCGTGGCTACGTCACCTGGACTCTCGACTACTCGAAAGAAAGCGACTTAGATGACTCGGTCGGTTTTTGGGCCGTGGAAGAACATCCCGAAGACCCCGACCGTTCACGACTCTTCTACTCCATCGAATTGCGAACCCGGGGCTGGATGCCCGGATTCGTCCGAAACATGGTCGCGCGCCAGGGCCTCAAGGGTGCGACGGAGTGGGTGAAGCGCGAGGCGGAAGCACTTCAGGCCCGACCGGACGAAGTCGCCAGCCCAAACGCGAGAACCCAGTTTGACTGATCGCGAAGAGCCCCCCCTCGGCGAAGAAGATGACCGTTCATACCGCCCCAGATGGCTCCGGGCGGCCCCCTTCCTCGGGCGCGCGCCGGCCCTCACCCGGCGCCAATGGCGGATTCTTGGCCTGGTCGCCATTGTCAACCTCTTCGACCAGTACGATCTCGGGCTCTTCGGCCTGGCCCTCAAACAGATTCAGGCCGAATTGCTGATCCCCGAGGAACAACTCGGAGAGCTTGGGGCCATCGTGCGGCTCGGCGCCCTGCCTGCCTTCTTCTTTGGCGTCATCGCCGATCGTCTGGGTCGGCGACGCGTCCTGCTCTTCACCGTCGTCGCCTACACGGCACTCACCGGCGCCACCGCCTTTGCCCAGGATGCCACTACATTCGTCATCCTTCAGTTCCTGGCGCGAACCTTCGCCGTCGCCGAGGTCATGCTCGCCTACGTGGTGATCACGGAAGAACTCGACCCCGAAAACCGGGGATGGGGAATCGGCGCCCTGGCTGCCCTAGGCGCCTGCGGACACGGGCTCGCGCTTTCGCTCTTCGCGTTGGTCGACGTCTTCCCTATGGGCTGGCGCTTCCTCTACTTGGTGGGCCTCATCCCCCTATCCATCGTGGCCTGGCTTCGCAGGAGCCTGCCCGAGACCCAGGAGTTCAAAGAGCGGAAAAATACCGGGCCGTCCGAGTCAACCCTCAGCGCCGCGTTTCGCCCTATTTTGAGCTTGGCCCGAATGTATCCCCAGCGCCTCTTGGCCGTGGGGGCCGTCATCTTCCTGCTCAATTTCGCAGAGAACGCCGCGGGATTCTTCGGTCCCAAATACCTTCAGGAAGTCCACGGCTGGTTGCCTTGGCACTACTCGATCCTCGGCCTCTTCGGCGGCTTCGTCGGAATCTTTGGAGGCACTTTCGCTGGCCGTCTTTCGGACCGCCTGGGACGACGGCCCATCGCCATCGGCTTCCTGCTCGCCCATACGGTTTTCGTCGTGATCTTCTACAACGCTTTTGGCTGGGGGCTAGCCATTTTCTGGATCGGCATGATTTTTAGCGGGATGGCCGCCGGTGTCGTCCTCGGAACCTTCGGAAATGAACTCTTCCCGACTTCCTACCGCTCTACTGCGTCCGGAGCCCGGGTCGTCATCGCCACTCTGGGCGGAGTTCTCGGGCTTCTCACCGAATCCGCCCTCTTTCTGATCCTCGGCTCTCACTGGGAGGCGATTTCCCTCTTGGCTCTGACCGCTTTCATCGCCCCCCTGATCGTGTTCGCCTTCTTTCCCGAGACGAGCGGGCGGGAGCTCGATGAAATCTCGCCGGAACTCGACTGAAGCCTCCGGGCTAGCCAAGAGAGAGTGCGGCCTTGCCGACCACCCGGCGATCCATCAGGTCTCGGAGGGCTTGGCCAGCATCCTCGAAGGGGTAGACCGTCGGGGGAACGGGAGTCAGGCGCCCGCTCTCCACCCGATCTGCCAGATCCTGGAAGAGCGCGGCATTCGCTTCGCGGTTGCGCGAGCCCCAGCCTCCCCAATCCACACCCACCACCTGGCACTGTTTCAGGAGAATCAAGTTCCACCGGACGCGCGGGATTTCACCTCCTGCAAAACCAATCACCAGGTGACGGCCGCCCGGCGCCATAGCCCGTAGGGCGGGCTCCGAGAAATCGCCTCCCACCGGGTCATAGACAACGTCGACTCCGCCCCCCGAGAGCTCCTTGGCCCTGAGCTTCAGGTCCTCCTCGCTGTAGAGGATCACTTCGTCGGCGCCTTGTCTGCGGCAGGCCTCCAACTTCTCCGGGCTCGAGGCCGCGGCGATCACCCGAGCGCCCATATCCCGGGCGACGTCGATAGCGGCGAGGCCGACGCCCCCGGCGGCGCCGAGCACCAGGACAGTCTCCCCTTTTTTCAGTTCGGCCCGGTTTTTCAGAGCAAATTGAGCGGTGCAGTAGGCCTGATAAAAGCCAGCCGCCTGGGGAAATGAAAGTTTTCTCGGCATGGGGATGAGCCGGGAGGCCGGCAGGAGAACCTGCTCCGCGAAGCCGTTGAGCCCAGGGGTGGCAATCACCGCATCCCCCGGCGCAAAACCCTCGGCGCCCTCCCCCACCGAGCGCACGACACCGGCCACTTCGCCACCGGGCACGAAGGGCGGATCGGGGCGGATTTGATAGAGCCCCTGAACCATCAAGGTATCGACGAAGTACACCCCGCAGGCCTTCACATCGACGAGCACATGCTCCGCCAGCGGAGCCAGATCCGGCCGGCTCTCAACCACGAGATTTTCAGGGGCACCCAACTTCGTGCAAGTAATTACCCTCATACAACCTCCTCCTCGCTTCGAAATAGAGCCGGCTGGCGATCGCCCGAGGGCCGCTTGCCGGCCCCTGAATAGCGAAGCCTAGAGAACGACGCCTCCTCGGCCTCGGCCCGCTTGTGAATCTCCCCCCCCGCTGCGACACTAGCCGCGCGGCCGCTTTCGAAAGCGGCCTTGGGGAGCAAAAATGAACTGGGAACTCAGGCAGCACCCCAATTTCCCCGGAGTCGAAGGACCGGTCCTCATCTGTGTGATGGATGGAATCGGCATCGGGCGCAACGACGAATCCGACGCGGTCTGGTTAGCTCAAACTCCCCATCTCGACCGGCTCCAAAATCTGGCTCTGAGCGCTCGCCTGACGGCGCACGGTAAGGCGGTCGGCATGCCCGACGACTCCGACATGGGGAATAGCGAGGTCGGGCATAACGCCCTGGGCGCCGGGCGAATTTTCGACCAGGGCGCGAAACTCGTGACCAGGGCCGTTGCTTCGGGGAGCCTCTTCGAAGGACCCTGTTGGCAACAATTGACCGAACGCGTTCGCGCATCGGACCAGCCCATGCACTTCATCGGCCTCCTTTCCGATGGCAACGTCCACAGCCATATCGACCATCTCTTCGCCATGGTTCGACGTTGCCACAAGGAAGGCATCGAGCAGGTCCGTATCCACGCACTTCTCGACGGACGCGACGTGCCCGAGACGAGCGCTCTCGACTACATCGAACCCCTGGAAAACCTGCTCGCCGAAATCTCCCGCAGCCCCGACCGAGACTACCGAGTGGCCTCGGGGGGCGGAAGAATGCTCATCACCATGGACCGCTACGCGGCCGACTGGTCCATGGTCGAACGGGGCTGGAAAACCCATGTCCAGGGCGAGGCCCGGGGCTTCGCGAGCGCCCGGGAAGCCATCGAAACCTATCGGAGTGAAGAACCCGGGCTGAGCGATCAGTGGCTACCTCCCTTCGCGGTCGTGGAGAGCGACGGAAGCCCGATCGGGCGAATTCGAGACCACTCGGCCGTGGTTTTCTTCAACTTTCGCGGAGATCGGGCGATCGAGATCAGCCAGGCCTTCGAGAACGATGCCTTCGATCGCTTCGATCGCGGAGCCAGGCCCAACACGCTCTACGCCGGCATGATGCAATACGATGGCGATCTCCAGTTGCCTTCGCGCTATCTCGTCGCCCCGCCCGAGATCGATCGAACCGTAGGGGAATATCTGGCGCGGAACCGAATCCCTCAGTTGGCCATCAGCGAAACTCAAAAATTTGGTCACGTGACGTATTTCTGGAATGGGAATCGCAGCGGCTATTTTGACGATCAATACGAAAACTACATCGAGGTGCCCAGCGACACGCTGCCCTCCGACCAACGACCGGAAATGAGAGCTGAGGAAATCACCGATGCACTCATCCGCGAAATCGGGACCGGGCGCTATCGCCACGCCCGAGTCAACTATGCGAATGGCGACATGGTGGGCCATACCGGAAACCTCGAAGCCTCGATTGCCGCAGTGGAGAGCGTCGACCACGAAATTGGACGCTTGATTCCCGTGGTTGAACAGATGCACGGAGCCATTATCGTCACCGCAGATCACGGAAATGCCGACTGCATGTTCGATGTGGACACGAAGACAGGCGAGGCCCTCCGAGACTCGACGGGCAAGATCGCAGCCAAAACCAGCCACACCCTAAACCCCGTTCCCCTCCACATCTACGCACCGGGCAAAGCCCTCAGGCTAACCCCCGGCGCCGATGGGGCCCCCCTGGCTCATATCCCGGCCACCCTACTGCACCTTCTGGGACTTCAGGCACCCGAAGACTACGAACCTTCGCTGATCGCAAGCTAAGGGGGAGCAATCGATGTCGAATCGCGCCGCCCTCGTCGCCGTACTCACCGCTTTCGCGGTGGGCCTGCTCTCCTCCCTCGCCGTCCGACCAGCGCCCAAGGCCACCGGAGGTGAGCAGAGCCAGGGGACTTCCTCGATTCGCTGGAGGCTCCCCGTCGCTTTCGCAACGAACCTGCCCGCTCTGGGAGACAACTCGGTCTACGTAGCCGAACGAGTTGAAGCCCTATCCGCTGGGCGCTTTCGGATCGAAATTTTTGAGCCCGGCGAACTCGTTCCCGCCTTCAGCATCGTCGACGCCGTACAGGAAAAGAAAGTGCCCGCCGGCTATACATGGCTCGGCTACGACCAGGGGAAATTACCGGCCTCTGTCCTCTTCGGTGCCGTCCCCTTTGGGCTCGAACCCTGGGCCTTCAGCTCGTGGTGGTACGAGGGAGGGGGCCGCGAACTCGCTGAGGAAATCTATCGTCCCCAGGGATTGCACATCTTGCTCTGTGGGCTGATCGGCCCGGAAACCGCCGGATGGTTTCGGGAACCCCTCCGCTCACCCAAGGATTTCGAAGGGTTAAAAATCCGCTTCGCAGGGCTTGGGGGAAAAGCGGTCCAGCGCCTGGGGGCCTCGGTCACTCTTCTGCCCGGGGGAGAAATCTTCCAGGCCCTGGAACGCGGGGCCATCGACGCCACGGAGTTCTCACTTCCCATCGTCGACTCACAACTCGGTTTCAACCGCGTCGCCTCGTACAATTATTTCCCCGGTTGGCATCAACCTTTTACCGCCTTCCACATGGTCATCGGCCTCGATGAGTGGAATGGCCTCGGCGATTCGGAGAAAGCCATACTCGAGACCGCTTGTACCGCCGGGGTCACCCGGAATCTGGCCCGAGCCGAGGCCATCCAGGCACCCGTTCTCGCGAAATATGAGAGCCAGGGCATCACCACCGAGGTTCTCAGCGCCGAAATTCTGGATGCCCTCGCTGAAGCGAGCAATGAGGTTCTGGCTTCAGAGGCCCGGGCCGACCCTGACTTCGCCCGGGTGCTCGCCTCCCAAAAAACTTTTCAGCGGAGTTACGCCCGCTGGAAGAACATCGCCTACCCGTCGGTGCGATGACCGACGAGAAGCAAAAATCGCCGGCATCGCCGAGCAAGGGCGACCTTCCGCACACCAGGCTATCGAAGCGAATCGATTCGTTCGTCGACAAGAGTGGGCGGGCTCTTTCCTGGATCTGGCTGATCCTGCTCGCCGTAGTCATCCTCAATGTTCTGCTCCGATACGTCTTTGGCTCTGGCAGGGTCGAACTCGAAGAGGCCCAATGGCACCTCTACGCCATCGGTTTTCTCGCCGCCCTCGGGTATGGAGTCCAGACCGACTCGCATATTCGGGTTGATGTGATCCACGAACGACTCTCGCCCCGAATGCAGGCTTGGATCGATCTCTACGGCATCCTACTGCTCGGCCTGCCCTTCTGTGCGCTGGTTTTGATCTACAGCGTTCCCTTCGTTTCCGAATCGTTCATTCGAGGAGAAATCTCTTCCTCGCCAGGCGGATTGCCGGGCCGCTTCCTCATCAAGGCTGCCCTACCCCTGGGATTCGCAGGTCTCGCCCTGGCCTTCATCAGTCGTCTGCTTCGCGTGGGACGCAGGCTCTTTGGCCCCGAAAAAATGAGCGAAGGGGCCTGATCGATGGAAACCCGAGAATTCCTCGCCATCGGGATGTTTGTTCTTTTCATCGCCCTCATTCTCACCGGATTTCCCGTGGGATGGGTCCTCGGCGGACTCGCGGTCTTATTCACCGCCCTCGCCATCGTGTTCGAACAGGATCTCGGAATCTATACCGGCGTGGACTGGTCCTACAGTTCGCTGGTTATCGAACGTATCTGGGACCTGATGGACAACTGGGTCCTTGTCGCCCTGCCCATGTTCATCCTGATGGGCCTGCTTTTGGATCGCTCAGGCATTGCGGCCGAGTTGATGAAAAATATCGCGCGTCTCTTCGGCCGAGTTGGAGGCGGACTCGCCGTCACGATCGCCCTGATCGGCATGCTGCTCGCCGCCACCACCGGGATTATCGGTGCCTCGGTGGTCCTTCTCGCTCTGCTCGGCCTACCGGCCATGCTCGAACAGGGATACCGACCAGAGCTCGCCGCCGGGACGGTCTGCGCAGTAGGCACTCTGGGCATCCTGATTCCCCCGAGCATCATGCTCGTCCTGATGGCGGACCGACTCGCCATGTCCGTGGGCGATCTCTTCCTCGGAGCCCTGCTCCCAGGGATGATGCTCGGCGCGCTCTATATCGCGTATATCCTCGTCTATGCCCGGTTGCGTCCCGAAGTGGCTCCCGCCCCGGAAGATGCTCCCCCGCCCGACTGGCAAATGGTCGCCGACGTCGCCCGCATCGTCCTTCCCGCCCTAGGCCTGATTATCCTGGTCCTCGGCAGCATCTTTTTTGGCGTCGCGACGCCCACCGAGGCAGCCGGTGTGGGTGCCCTGGGCGCCCTAGGACTCGCTGGGTTGAAGAAAAAGCTCTCCCTCCCGGTCCTGCGAGATGTCCTGACAGAGACCTCGCGAACCACGGGCTACGTATTCGCCATCTTCGTCGGCGCGACCGCGTACTCGTTGGTCCTGCGGGGCCTCGGCGGCGATGAACTGATCCACCGTGCTCTGCTCGAACTCCCACTCGGCCCCCACGCGACGGTCATGGTGATCCTCTTCTTCACTTTTTTGCTCGGCTTCTTTCTCGACTGGATCGAAATCACGTTGATCGTGTTGCCCCTGGTCGCACCCGCAGTTGAATCCCTCGGCTTCGACCTGGTCTGGTTCACCGTTCTCTTCGCCGTCTGCCTGCAAACCTCTTTTCTCACTCCGCCTGTCGGGTTCGCTCTCTTCTACCTCAAGGGCGTCGCACCCGAAGGCATCACGGCCCCGACGATCTACCGTGGCGTAATCCCCTTCATCGCGCTCCAGATCCTGGCCCTGGGGCTCCTCTTCCTCTGGCCTGCTCTGGTCACCTGGCTTCCCAGCATGGCGTACAGATAAGCGATGGAGTCTTCGCGAAAGGCCAAGGTCGCTCTCCGAGAGCGAAGATGATCACCACGCCCCGGCTCAGGCTAAGGCGCTGGGAGCAGCCTGACCTCGACCCCTTCGCCGAAATTTGCGCCGACGAGCAGGTGATGGAATTTTTCCCGGCACCCCTGACCCGGAAACAAAGCAACGACTTCATCGCCCGGGTGGATCGACATTTCGACGAGCACGGATACGGGTTCTGGGCGGTCGAGTCCCTTGAGGGCCCCCGACTGATCGGCTTCGTCGGACTCGCCCAGGTCGCTTTCGCCGCGGATTTCGTCCCCGCCGTGGAAATCGGCTGGCGCCTCGCACGCTCGGCTTGGGGGCAGGGTTACGCGAGCGAAGCCGGTCGTGCGGCGCTTGGCTACGCCTTCGAAACCCTCGGCCTTTGCGAGATCGTCTCGTTCACAGTCCCCGAAAATACCCGCTCCCGCGCGGTCATGGAGCGCCTCGGCCTGAAGCGAAACCCCAGGGAGGACTTCGATCATCCGACCCTGGGAGCGCGCCACCCCCTGGCAAGGCACGTCCTCTATCGCCTGGCCGCCTCGGATTGGTCGGGTTCTTCTCAGCGGGACGAGGCGGTCTGATCAGGAACCGAACCAGGCGCGACCCGCGAGATCGACGATCATCGCAGCGAAGAGCCCGAGGAGTTGGACGAGGGACATCAGGAAGAGCCCCCGAGCCGCCTCAGTATCGCGCCGCACGCGAAGCTGCCAGGCGCGCTGGAGAAAAAGGGCGTCGAGCACGAGGGCCGACCCCAGATAGAAAAGCCCGAGGTCGAGAAAAAAGTAGGGGGCCAGGGTGAACGGGATCAACACCAGCGACCAGATAATAATCCGATCGTAGGTGGCATCCTCGCCGATTCGGTCGGGCAACATGGGGAAGCCTGCCCGGGCGTAATCCTCCCGGCGAAAAAGCGCGATGGCGTAGAAATGCGGGGGTTGCCAGATGAAGATGATGGCAAAGAGCAACCAACCCGCCGCCCCCACGTGACCGTCCGCCGCGGCGTCGGCGATCAAAGGGGCGATAGCCCCGGAAATCCCGCCCACGATTACCGCGAAGGAGGTACGCGGCTTGAGCCAGAGCGTGTAGACAAAAATATAAATCCCGAGGGCGGCCACCGAGATCAGGGCCGGCACGCGACCCACGCTGACCCAGAGGAGCCCCACGCCAAGAACCGCAAGACCGAGACCGAAGATCAGGGCCGGCCTGGGGCTGAGTTCGCCGGCGGGCAGGGGCCTTTCCTGGGTGCGCTCCATCAACGCGTCGCGATCGCGCTCGAGGTAGCTATTGATCGAATTGGCGGCGGCGGCAGAAAAAGCCGTGCCCAGGAGGGTGGCCACGATCAGGGCCGGAGGCGGCCAACCTCCCGCGGCCAGCACTAGGGCGGGCAAGCCTGAGAAGAGGACCAGCGGCAAAATGCGTGGCTTCGTAAGGGCAATATAACTGGCGGCGCTGCTCATCCGATTTCGACCATCCGTGCTTCTGGCTCGGTTTCCACCGGCGCGCCCCGTGCCCCCAGGGCTTCGCGGATCAACATCGCGGTGGCGAGGACAATAGCCGCTGCCAGCCCGCTATGCAGGGCAGTCACTGCAATGGGAAGTTGCAGGAGAACGTTCGCCGCCCCCACCCCGATCTGGGTCAGAATCAAGCCAAAACCGAGGTTTGCGAGCCGATTGATTCGCTCGTAGCGACGGGTCGTAACCGCCAGCCAAGCGTAGGCACAGAGGAGAAAGAGACCGTTCGCCCGGTGAAGAACCTGGATTCCCACCGGGCCCTCGAGGCTGGGCGCAAAGCTCTGGCCATCGCAGGTCGGGAAATCCAGGCAGGCGAGCCCGGCATAATGACTCGAGATCCACCCCCCCAGCAGCATTTGGAGGAAGAGCGAGAGCCCGAGGGCCACCAGCCCGCTGAAAACGGCGCTCGGCAGGGCCTGGGGCGTGTGGCCCCGGCCAAAATCTTCGGCCAGATCACGGGATATCCAGAGCAGGATCAGGCAAAAGAAATTTCCGAGGATCAGGTGAACCGACACGGTCCAGGGCGCGAGGGAGAGCAAAACCGTCAGTCCCCCGAAGACGATCTGCGTCGCCAGGACCGCCCAGGCAAGGGCCAGACGCCACCGCATTCGGGGCTCGCGCCAGGCGAGCACGGAGAGGCCCAGTAGCCCCAGGGAAATCGAGCCCGCAAAGACACGGTGCCCCCACTCAAAGGCGACCTTCAGGTCGAATGTAGGTACCACTTCGCCGAAGCAGAGGGGCCAATCCGGGCAGGCCAGCCCGGCATCGTTGGCTCTGACCAACGCACCCACCACGATCAGGCAGAAGGTCAGAGCAGCAATCACCGCAAAGCCGTTCACCAGCAGAAGGCCGTAGCGGGGTGCGTCGTTGTCGGGGATTTGAGTCGTCATGGAATCCGGTAGGGGAGCGGGGATCGGATCGGGGCTCGAGATCTAGCCCTTCGCCGGGATCGGCCGGAGTGGGCCCGGGCCGATGGCGGGCTAGGCTAGCGCAATACGAGCGATCGGCGGCCCACTGCTCGACAGCCGATCCGCCACGAGAAGATCCGACGAATGAGCCGAGCCGAGCGCAGGGAGAGGCGTTCGTGGCCGCCCGGACTGGCTGCCATTGCGGCCGAGATCACCGCACTGCGTCCGCTCCCCTCCTCGCCGACCACGAGGACCGGCGCCCGGAGCGGCGCCAGCCCGCAGATTCTCGAGCGGCACCTTTGCATGACCGGGGCATGACCGGGGCACGACCGGGGCACGACCGGGCTGGACCCCACAATTCGATCTTCGAGGCCCTCGGGAGTCCTAGCCTTCCAGATGAGCGGCCAGGGCTTCACCCACCCTGTCCACCTCGATCAGGAAAGTATCGTGGCCGTAGGGAGAATCGAGCTCGACGTACGTTACGCGGTTCCCAGAGTCCTCGAGAAGATGGGCGAGCTCGCGCTGCTGCCAGACGGGAAAGAGAATGTCGGATTTAACTCCGATCACGAGCGCCGGTGCCGCGATGGACTTCAGGTGGGGGAGATCAACGCCTTCGGGTGAAGCCCCAGAAGAGTTGTCTTCATCGGCGATATCAAAAAGATCCATTGCCTTCGAAATGTAGAGGTAGGAGTTCGGATCGTATTGCAGGCAGAACTTGTCACCCTGGTAGGCGAGGTAGCGCTCTACCTGGAAATCCTCATGAAGCCGAGGCACACAGTCCCTGGGCCGTTGGCGGCCGAAACGCTCCATCCATTCGGGACCGGACCTGTAGGTCAATGTCCCCATCTCTCGAGCGACCCGAAGGCCACGATGAGGAAAACTCTTGCCGTAATAGCGGCCTTCATTCCAGTCCGGGTCAGCCATCACGGCTTGACGCTGAACAAAGCGCATGGCGATCGATTGGGGGTGGGAGCAAGCGGCTGCGGAGATGCTCGCCACCCGGGCAACCCGCTCCGGCGCAAGGGCAGCCAACATCAGGGATTGCATTCCGCCCAACGACGCACCCACCGAGGCGTGGAGGCAGTCGATCCCCAGATGGTCGAGGAGAAGCAGTTGGGCGCGCACCATATCGCGCACGGTCAATATGGGGAAATCCATCGCGTAGGGGCTACCCGTGGCGGGATTCGTCGAGGAGGGCCCCGTGCTCCCATAGCAGCCGCCGATCAGATTTGTACAGATTACGAAATAGCGATCTGTGTCGATCGCCAGCCCAGGTCCCACCACCTCTTCCCACCAGCCGGGGTGCTGATTCCGAGGGTGACTGCGCGCATGGGATGAAGCCGAGAGGCCCGTATGGAGCAGGATCGCGTTGTCACGCCCGGGCGAGAGTTCACCCCAGCTTTCCCACGCGACGTGGAGTTCGGGCAAGACTCCGCCCCACTCGCAAGCAAATGGCTCGGGAGAGTGAAGGGTCTCGTAGCCTGAAACGACCTTTTCGTATTCGGGCTCCGGACCGAGGGGAATCGATGTGCTCGTCATTCAATGACTCTATAGTTTTAGAGGCCCGAAGGCGATCCATGGGCAACTCTCACCGACCGAAGGCGCAGAGGCTTATCGGTTCGGCTATTCTGTAACCCCTGGGAGGAATTGAATGACACTCAGCGAAATGATCCGGTCGGGCTCGAAAATCCAGGAACTAAGCGAGCATCTGAACGCCCTGGCGCCCGACCAGCGGCGCAGCCAAACCCTGGAACTCGACGGCCACTGCCAGAAAATTCTCTACGAAATCTCCGGCGATGGCCCGCCGGCCGGTCTGGAGCATTTCGTGCCCGCCGGCATTCCCGAGGGTCGCGAGGTCATCCACTCCGGCCGAAACAGCCAACCCGCCTTTCGGTATTTCGAAAAGCGATGGTGTCGGCCCACCGGTCACCCCGAACAGCTATGGGGCTACAACGAGACCTCGGTGCGACCGTTTATCGGCCCTGGGTATTTCGTCGCCCACCCCACTGCTGATTCTGGCTCCGACCCGCGCGGAGCCGTGGTCGTCGACTATTTCATGGAGCCCGAAGGGCCGGTTCCCGATCACTGGCCGCGCATAAAACCCAATAGCAGCGGCCTGCAAATGTTCGTCTACAACAAGACCCGAGACTATATGCGGCTGGTTTCCAAGCACGTTTCCATCGGTGTTGCCTACCGAATGGAGAAACGGCTGATGGGCTATTTCGTCCTCTGCCGCGAGGACAAAGCTTAGAACCCATTGGCTTTTAAGGCCTCTAGCCCGGCGCTCCCCCGAAATACCAGTCGAGCGCCTCGCCCTGAAAACTTCTCGAGGGCCAATGGCGCCCGCCCTCGTCGACCGAGAATTCCACCTCATACCCCGCCCGCTCGAGATTTTCGCGCATGGGTAGCGCCACTCGGTCGAAGGAAAAGAGTTCGTCAGCCGTGCCGTACTCAAGATAAAAGCGCGTTCGCCTCTCTTGGTTTCCAACGGCGCTCCGGTCCATCATGGCAAAACCCGCCGCCCAACACAGCGCGGCGTCGAAAAAACCGGGGTTCGATAGCGCCAGGGACAACGCGTAGCTGGCGCCGTCGGAGTACCCGATCAGCACCTGCCTATCGCCGTCGATGGGGTAGCGCCTAAAGATAAGATCCCAGGCGTACTCGAGAAATTCGAGATCGGGCTGGCCATCCCCACCCGCGATCAAATCCCAGGTGAGTTCCCGGGATCGGGGGACGAGGAAAAACGCCTGGAGTGCCTCGGGCGCGCCTTGGCATGCTTTCACAAGCATTTCATCCTGTCGGCCAGCCCCATGAAAGACCGTGATCAATGGATATTTCATCCCAGGGTCCATCTTGGAGGGCGTAAGCAGCACCGCCTGGGAGTCGCCCGATTCCACCTTGACTGAACCCACGGGTGAAGCCTCTGTCCGGATCTCCATGGGAGAATGTGCGAGGCGGAGCGTCATGCGATCCATGGCGTTAGGATACTGCCCTCGCCGAAGAGCAGCACGTGTGAATTCCGGCCAACTATTAATCTCGGCATCGAGACCAAGAGGGGGAAAGTCCATGGGCGCAGGCAGGCTCGAGGGGAAAGTCGCGATCATCACCGGCGCAGCGCGAGGCCAGGGCGAGTGCGAAGCTCGGCTCTTCATCGAAGAAGGGGCCCAAGTCGTGCTTGGCGACGTGCTCGATGCCGAAGGCTCTGCCGTAGCAGACGACCTTGGGGAGAAAGCCGTCTACGTACACCTCGATGTCCGAAGCGAAGAGGATTGGGAGGCGGCGATCACTGCCGCGAGCCAACTCGGTCCCCTCAACGTCCTGGTCAACAACGCCGCCGTCACACACTTCGCCTCTCTCAAGGACACGACCCTCGAGGACTACAACCGGGTGATCGGGATCAACCAGGTGGGCACCTTCCTGGGATTGCGATCGGTCTTCGACCCGATGAAGGAAGCTGGGGGCGGCTCCATCGTCAATGTTTCCTCCATTGACGGGCTCAGGGCCAAAAACGGATTGGTCGCCTACGCGAGTAGTAAGTGGGCGATCCGTGGGCTGACCAAGGTTGCCGCCATCGAATTCGGTCGACACAATATCCGAGTCAATTCGCTACACCCGGGCGGAGTCGACACTATCATGGGCAACCCAACCGGTTCCGAAGACATCGATCTCTTCTACAAAAACCAGCCCATCCCTCGATGCGGCAAGCCTATTGATATCGCCCGCCTCGCACTCTTCATGGCTTCGGATGAGTGTTCCTACAGCACCGGATCCGAGTTCATCGCAGACGGCGGCTGGAATGTCGGCGAATTCCTCCCCTACCTGCCGAGTTCTACTTAATCTCGTAACGCATGGAGATCCCCGCGATGATATTATCCACGACGCCCTCGTAGATACCTTCGATCTCGGGACACGGCTTTCCTCGCAGGGTCTGCAATTCAGGCAGAGCGTCCTTGTCCATCTCGGACAGGTCGTTCTGGAGTTCCTCCCAGCCGTCCGAGAGTGCCCGTTGGGAAGCCCGGTGCAGGTCGGAGCGTCGGATGAAGTTCTGGAACAGGACCCAGACTTCAATGCACTCCTCGGGGCTCAGACCCGCCCGCCTAAAGACCTCCATAAAACCATCGAAGCGCTCGAGCATGACTTGGTTGCTCTTCCCTCCAACGCGAAAAACGGAAAGCCCGTTGAGGGGTAACCCGCGCGCGAAGGCATAGTCATTCTCTTTCAGGAAAGCCCTGTAGCCGAGCATGACCGAGCGCAGGTACTCACGCCAGGGTAGCCCCCGGTCCGCCATCGGTACGCTGCGGCTGACTTCCTCCATCATCGCCGAGGCAATGGATTGCTTGTTTGGAAAGTAGTGATAGAGGGACTGGGGAGAGACCTTCAGCGACTCCGCTAGGCGCCCGAGGCTGAACTCAT
Source organism: Myxococcota bacterium (assembly GCA_028823175.1). GTDB lineage: Bacteria > Myxococcota_A > UBA9160 > UBA9160 > UBA4427 > JAZXM01. The sequence continues at coordinate 14,917 of JAPKBZ010000041.1, read as the reverse complement.
TTTCGGGAATTCGCAACGCCTCGCGAACGATGGCCTCCCGGGTCAGACTCCCAGGTCGACCCCGGACAGCCCCTTTTGGGGAGTTCTCACTCAATGAAGGCCCGCAGGGGATCGATGGCCCTGGCTCACGGGTCTTGGCTGGCCAAAATCGGAGCCTTGAAACCTTTGCGGGCGCACCATACACCTCCAGGGGCTAGGGTAACCCGAGAGATCGTTTTCAACAGCGAGGCTGATTTTTCTAATCGAATTAAATAAATATTTCATTATCGAATCAGAGGGTTTACAGACCGGTTGGCATTCGGCCTTCACCCGCGGGGCAAAATGCCCCACTTCGCAGCTGGAAACAGAGGCCACGGCCCGCGTCGCTTCGGATGGGCCCCGGGGGAGATAAGGCCACGATGACAGAGCTCACGCTCCTGGCAATATCCGGCCACGTCGCCACCCTGACGTTGAATCGTCCGGCTAAGCGCAACGCCCTCTGCCGCGAACTCAGGTTCGAGATTGTCGACCGGTTGCAGCACCTCAAGCAGGACGAAAGGGTCCGGTGCGTCATCCTGGCTGCCCAGGGCCCCGCTTTCTGCGCGGGATTCGATCGCTCCGAACTCGCTTCGGGGGCGATGGAAGCGATTTTCCAGGAGTCCCAGGAATATCATCGAAGCGTCTACACCTTTCCCAAGCCCCTGATTGCCGCGATCGGTGGGGCAGCCCTTGGCGGGGGCTGCGACTTGGCCGCCCTCTGCGATGTCCGCATCGCGACGCCTTCGGCAGTTTTCGGCCAACCCCAGGTCCGCTTCGGAGCCGCCGCGGCCTATGGACTGATGCGACAAGTCGTCCCAGAGGGCACCGCCCGTGAAATGTGTTTGACCGGAAGAACCTATAGCGCCGAGGAAGCCCTGCAGTGCGGGCTCGTCAGTGCCGTCTGTTCGCCCGAGGATCTCCCCGAGAGAGTCTCTGCCATGGCCACTGCCGTCGCCTCCCTTCCGGACCCCATGGCCCGGACCATCAAACAAGATTTCCTCGAAGCACAGCCTATTCTCTTTAAAGACTGACCGAAGCGAACGGCGCTTCCAAGGAGAAAATCCAATGGACAACGAGACAATCATTCGCGATTTCATCGCTGCCTGGTCGCGGCTCGACCCGGCCGAGCTCGGATCCTATTTCAGCGATGAGGGCGTCTACTACAACATGCCCGCGAGTCCCGTCACGGGGCGCGAGAACATCGAAAAGATGATCGCGGGCTTCATTTCCGCCTGGACCGCGACCCAATGGGATGTTGTCAATCTGGTCTCAGCAGGAGAAATCGTCATCGCTGAACGTCTCGATCGCACGAAGGCCAAGGGGGGAAAGGGGGTCGACCTCCCCTGCGCGGGAGTCTTTGAGATGGAAAACGGCAAGATCAAGATCTGGCGGGACTATTTCGACATGGCGACCTATGCCCGAGGAATGAGCTGAGTCTCTCTGGCAATCCCGAGGCGAAACACGTGACCCCAAAGGACCTCGCGACCGGGAAAAGAGGTGTGTAGACTGGCCTATTCGGATTGGGAGGAAAAATGGCAGAGAGCATCGAAATCACTGAAGAGCTGAAGGCCGTGCTCGGAGTCGAGTCCGAGCCTTGGACCCACGAGGTCACCACCACGAGCGTGCGCGCCTTCGCTCGTGGCGTCGGATATACCGACCCAGTTTACTTCGACGAAGACGCCGCAAAGGCTGCGGGTTACCGCTCCCTGCCGTGCCCTCCCACGTATCTCGGAACGCCCATCTTCATCCCGGGCAAGAGCAACGATACCTTTAGCGGGCCGAAGAACACCGGACCGAGCCTGAATCATGGCCTGAAGAATGTCCTCGATGGCGGAACCGAAACAGAGTATTTCGATGACATCTGTGCGGGTGACACCCTCACCGTCACCTCCTGCTGTGCCGACCTGAGCATCCGCGAAAGCAAGACTACCGGGCAGATGTTGATCGTGACGAGCGAGTCGACCTACACGAACCAGCAGGGCAAGGTCGTCGCGAAGCAGCGTGGCCAGGGCCTCTTCTACTGATTCCACGAGTAATTCCATCCCGACCTCGCTCGGGTTTTCACTCGACCAGAAATCCCGGCCCATCAAAAACCTATTTCTCAAAATTTCGCTATGAGCAGGAGAACTCCATGCCCCTCGACTGGAACTCGTTCGATGAAGGCAGCAGCCTACCCGAACTCACCAAGAAGCCGGGAGTCAGCCAGCTCGTCAAATACGCGGCCGGCGGCGGGGACTTCAACCCACTCCATCACGATTTCGCGTTTCCCCAAAGCAAGGCTCTCGGCTCAATCATCATCCATGGTCGTTTTAAATACGCAGCCCTGGGTGAACTTGTCTCCAACTGGCTCGACCACGGGGGCCGGATTCGAAGCCTTACGTGCCAGTATCGCGGGATGGACCTTCCCGACCAGCCCATGACCCTCGGCGGCGTGGTCAAGCGCAAGTGGGAAGAGGACGGGGACAAACTCGCCGAAGTCGAACTCTTCGTCAAAAACGAAGCCGGCAAAAACACAACCCCGGGCGGAGCCGTCGTCGTCCTGAAGGGCTGAGGGTCGACCTTCACGACTCTTCCCCTGCTTGGTGCGGCAAGGTTTTCGGCACGGCCAGCTAGTGTCGTGTAATACCCGGAGCAGAGGGCTTAGCGCCGACCAGGCTGGTCACAGCATCCTGGATTCCGTCCAGACTGAGCGAGAACATCGGGAAAATCTCGCCGATCACGCGGGTAGTCCGGGTATATTCCCAATCCGATGCGGGGTCCGGGTTCAACCAGGCCGAGCGATTAAAGTGGCTACGAATGCGCATGAGCCAGTCGATTCCCCGGCTCTCTGATTCGAAGCGGGGATTGATATTCCCTCTCGGGTTCATGAGTTCTGCGGGATGCATCGCTGCATCCCCTACGAACATCACCTTCCAGCGTTCATCGAATCGCCTCAGTATATCACCCGTCGGGATCGCGTCCTTGACGTAAAGATCCGCCGTGGTGCCCAAGCGCTCGTATACGCAGTTATGAAAGTAGTACGCCTTGAAGTCTCGAAGTCCCCGCTCTTCGTGCAGGGCGGTCAGCAGGCGACTCACTGGCTCGTAGTAGGGCTCCATGGTGCCCCCCACGTCCATCAGCAAGAGTAGCCGTACATTATTCCGCCTCTCCGAGCGGTAGACGAACTCGATCTCGCCCGCGTTCCGACACGTTTCGTCCACGGTCTCGTCGAGGTCCAATTCGTCGCCCGGGCCCTCTCGAGTCAGGTGCCGTAGCCGCTTGAGGGCCACCCGAACGTTACGAATATCGAGGGTATGATCCGTCCGATACTCCTCGAAGCGACGATCCTCTGCGACCTTCATCGCCGACCGATTCTTCGACTCGCCTCCCACCCGAATCCCCGTCGGGTGTTCGCCCCCGTTGCCAAAAGGCGAATGCCCCCCAGTGCCGACCCAGCGGCCACCCCCGTCGTGGCGCTCGTCCTGCTCATCGAGGGTCTCGAGGTAGCGCCGCATCAGCTCATCCGCATCGAGCTCCTCGATCATCTTCCGTTGCTCTTCGGTGAGGCCTTCGAAGTTCTTCGGATCACTCAACCAGTCACTCAGCTCATCGCTAGCGTTTAGCTCCCCTTCGACGCCCTGAAAAACTCGAGCGAAAACCCGATCGAAGGCGTCGTAGTAGGTCTCGCTTTTAATCAGAGTGGCCTTGGCGATGTTGTAGAAGGCCATGAGATTGGAATCATGTAAACCCTTCTCCAGGCTCGTCATAAACATCTGCCATTCCTGAACCGCCACAGGAACGCCTTCATCACGCAGGCCATAAAAGAGATCGAGAAACATGAATCTGCCTCGGGCTATTGGTTGAAGCGCGGGCCCAGGTCACTCCACTCAGAGGGCATATCTCCACCACGCTCGTCAAAATCTGCCAGAGCTGCGGTGTCCTGCTCATTTTTGAGCAATGACCCCAGGAAGGGAATATGGCTCTCGAGTTGATCCTGGCTAATACCCGAACGTAATAGCGCGGCTATCCAGTCGATCAACTCGGAGGTCGAAGGCTTCTTCCGGAGATCCGGCTGCCCTCTAAGCCAATAGAATTTGATCAAGACCTGATCGAGAAGAGATGTGTCAACGTTCGGGTGATGCACATCGACAATTTTTCGCATCATCTCGGGCTCGGGAAATTCGATGAAGTGGAAGACACACCGGCGCAGGAAGGCGTCAGGGAGTTCCTTCTCGTTATTCGACGTAATAATGACCAGAGGCCTTTCCTTTGCGACCACCTCGTCACTGGTCTCCATGACCGTAAAGCGCATCTCGTCAAGCTCCCGCAAAATGTCATTGGGGAACTCGAGGTCAGCCTTGTCCACCTCGTCGATCAAGAGAAGCTGTCGCTTAGGAGCGCTGAAAACCCTGCCCACGGGACCCATCTTGATATAGCTGCGAATGTCGCCGACATTGCCCTCGCCGAAGCGGGCGTCGTTCAGACGTTGGAGCGTATCGTAGACATAGAGACCTTCCATCGCCTTGCTTGTCGACTTGATATGCCATGACTCCATCTCCAGGCCGAGCCCTTCGGCCACGTGCTTGGCGAGCAAAGTCTTCCCTGTGCCCGGCTCCCCCTTGACGAGAAGCGGCCGCTCCAGGGCGATCGCGCAATTGACGGCCTCCACCAGGGACCGTGAGACGATGTAGCCCTTGGTTCCCTTGAACCGATAAAAATCACTTTCTTCAGACATGTTCCCTCTCTCGCTAGATTTCTGTGGATCGGCGTCTCCGGCCCTGAAGCTCTCTCAGGATGCGGGAGACGGTCTCTCATGGACGAGAAGTTTCATCTCATCGGCGAAGAGCACCGAGATCTTCCCCCGTCCCATAATGCCCTGGACCACACCTGTGCCCAGGTTCGGATGGGTAATCTGGTCACCGGGTTCGAAGCTCTCGAAGATCGAGTAAGCGCGAACCGAGCGAGTCGGATCCGCCTCGATCAATGCGGGTTGTTCGTCGCCCTTCCTTGCCCTGGACTTAGGTTTGGGCTTCAACTTGCCCGCACCTGCCTCCCATGCAGGAGAGATAACCGGGCCGCCGGCAAGCTCCGGGCCGGCCTCTGTGTAGGACCACGCGGGGTCTTCTTCGAAGGTGAGTCCATGAATGAAGACCTCGACCCCGATCTGGGTCGCCACCTCCCGGGTGAGTCTCTCGATCTCGCGGATCCAACCGGCACCCTTCTGGGCCTCGCGCTTGCGACAAATTTCCCAATAACGGGTGCTCGCCACGATCAGCAGGGCCGGGGCCTCTTCGCTGATGGCCTGGCCGGTAGCCTCCTCGACCTCCTCGCCAATCGTAGCCCGATGGGCGTCGACCATCGCGGTCTGGGCCAAGCCGGAGAGAAGTACGCGAAGCGGAGTATCGCCGGCACCGCCGCGCGTCGCGGACGGGGAAAGGTATTTGAGCCGAACCACCGCAAGGCGGCCATCCGAAAGCTGGCCCAGAAGGTCGATATCCTCGACCCCCTTATTCGGATCAGAATCGCCCTTTGCCTTATCCGGTGCTGCAGTCCGCAGGGGAACCAGGTGATCAACAATCGTCAGTTCGAGCTCAGCAGAGAGAGCGACCGGCCCTCCCCCGGATTTCGCCCAGCCACCCAGGGCCATCGCGGCATGGCGGTCATCTTTGCCCGCTTGGGGGGCCCGAGGAATTCGCCCCGTGTTGACACCCAAAAACTTTTTGCCCTTGGCTTTCCGATCGGGAGCTGCATCCGCTTCCTGCTTATAGAGGGCTTCGAGTTTTTCTCCGTTCTGGTCGGCCGCAACCGCGCGAAAACCCTTGGCCTGTTTGACCTCTCGATCGTTTGCCAGATCGAGTAGTGGGTGCAAGCTCAAAGTTTTTCCTCCTAAAGCGAGAGCGGGACCTCAGCCCCTTAACTCCCATCGACTGCAGCGGGTGCAGCCATCCCCTCACCGGGCGAACAAGCACCCGAAATCCAATGATCGAAAACAGCGTACCGGCAAAGCAGAGGCCCCGGCCACAGGCCAGAGCCCCATTGTCGTCATCTAGTTGCCCGGATTCTCGCGCTTCACGACGCAACGCCGAGATAAACTATTTTCAGTGGGAGCAAGGGTAGCGAGATTCCCAGCACCGCAACAACCATCCCCACCCCACCCCCCGAACACGAGGGCAAAACAAAGGCTCGAGACCGCCCCTATTCCCCTCGGCGGGAAAAGAAAAGTCTCGCCCCTATCGACAGGACTCCCCCCCGCGGGATACGATCCTGCACGGGGGCCTTCCCGCTGGCACCCGGAATCGGAAAATTTCGCCCCCACAAGAAGTGAAGGAGTGAGGAATGTCCTCCGCTGAGCCGCCCGCCCCCCTCTCCGCCTGGCGGGAGCGAATGCGCATCATCATCTTCGAGGCCGATACCCGGGCGGGGAAGGCCTTCGATGTCGGCCTCCTCGTCGCCATCGGACTGAGCATTCTCGCCGTCATGCTGGAAACCGTGCCGGGTATCGAGAGCGTCTACGGGCCCAAGCTACGCGCGGCCGAGTGGGTTTTCACCGGCCTTTTCCTGACCGAGTACATTCTGCGGCTCCTTTCGGTCCCCCATCCCCGTCTCTACGCCCGCAGCTTCTTTGGCATCGTCGATCTCCTCTCGATCCTCCCGAGCTTCATCAGTCTCCTGCTCCCGGGCTCCCAGTCCATGCTGGTCATTCGCGCCCTGCGGCTACTCCGGGTCTTTCGGGTCTTCAAACTCGCGCGATTCATGGGCGAGGCCAATTTTCTAGCCACTGCCATGCGGGCGAGTTCGCGAAAAATCGCGGTTTTCCTCGGCACTCTCTGCATCCTGGTCACGATCCTCGGCACAATTATGTTCCTGGTCGAAGGTGAGGATGCGGGATTCAGCAGCATTCCGCAGTCGATGTACTGGGCCATCGTCACGATGACGACCGTCGGATACGGAGATATCGTTCCCCACACGGTCGGCGGCAAGATAGTGGCCTCTTTCGTCATGATGATCGGCTACGCGATCATCGCGATCCCCACAGGCATCGTCACGGCCGAGATCGTCAGCGCGAGCCGGCAGCGGGTGAGCACCCGTTCTTGCTCCAGCTGCATGGACGAGGGGCATAGTGCCAGCGCGCACTATTGCAAAAACTGCGGCGAACCCCTCTCCGACCCCCCGACGAGCTGACCCAGAGCCAGGCCGCCTACAACCCGGTAGAATCAGGGAGATCACTACCGGGGCGATCATAACTAGCCGCTAGGAAAGGACCTTCCTCTTGAACAAGGGGAAACCATCCGGGGCGGGGGAGGTCGAGACGAGGCGTTGAGCGACACCCACCTGCTCTTCGAACTCATTCTGCTTCTGGCCCTCACCGCCGCCGGACTCGCACTCTTCGAGCGGATGCGCCTTCCCGCGATCGCGGGTTTTCTGGTCGTCGGCGCCATCGCGGGCCCCGGCGGCCTGGGTCTGGTTCCCGACCCGGAGAGGGTCCGCCTGCTCGCCGAAATCGGCGTGATCTTCCTACTCTTCGAAATCGGTCTCGAACTCCCGCTCTCCCGGCTGAGAGATCTCGGCAGAATGGGCCTCATCGCGGGGGGAACCCAGGTCGTACTCACCGTCGGCATCGTGGCCCTGGGCGCCACGGTAATGGGTCTGCCACCGGCCACCGCCTTGATCCTGGGCGGGCTGATCTCGATGTCGAGCACGGCCCTGGTGATTCGCCTCCTCTCCGACGAAGCCCAGATCGATGCCCCCCACGGCCGCCTCGCGGTCTCGGTGCTGGTCTTCCAAGATTTGGCCATCGTCCCCTTTCTACTCGCCATTCCCTTCCTCGCCGATGGCGGGGAGAGCTCGGCCACCGGACTGATCGTGTCCGTGGTCCGAATGGGAGCGGCCCTGGCCCTGGTGATCTTCATCGTGCGCATCGCGGTTCCCCGGGTGCTGAACGCCGTTGCAAAGACTCGCTCTCCAGACCTCTTCAGCCTGCTCTCCCTCCTGATCGTCCTGGGTTCGGCCTTTCTCGCCGAGGAGTTGGGCCTGACCCTGGCCGTCGGGGCGTTCCTGGCGGGGGTCGCTGCCGCTTCTTCTCCTTACGCACAGCAGCTCTTCAGCGAAGTCGTCCCCCTGCGAGGCGTCGTTCTCGGCATCTTTTTTACTGCAATCGGCATGCTCTTCGAGCCCCAATCCCTGATGGCGCATGCCCCCCTCGTCATCCTCTACCTGACGGTCACCCTGCTCCTAAAGACCTGCATCGTCGCCGCCGCGGGCCACCTCCTTCTCGGCTACAGCATTCGCGCCGCGCTCCTCGCCGGCCTGGCCCTGTCCCAAACCGGTGAGTTCACCTTCGTCCTCGCCGAGGCCGCCGCCCAGGCAGGGCTGCTGGGAGAGCCCTACTACCAGGTCGTTCTCTCGGGCTCGATTCTCAGCCTGCTGGCCAGCCCCTTCGTCATGCGGGCAGCGCCCCGGATCGCCGATGCGGTGGCCAGTTGGAGCGACCGGTCCGAGAGCCGGCAGGAGAGCGTTCCAGCCGGCGACGACGAGTTGCGCCAAGCCCGAGTCGTGATCATCGGCTACGGGCCCGCCGGGCAGACCCTGACCCGGCTGCTCCGCTCGATCGACATCCCCTATATCGTCATCGACAACAATCCACGCGCGGTGGAGCGGGCCCAGGCCCATGAACCCAATATCCATTTCGGTGACGCCACTCGGCCCATCCTGCTCGCCTGGCTCGGCGTCCAGCAAGCCCGGCTGGTGGTGGTCGCCATCTCCGATGCCCTGGCCACCCGCCGTATCGTCACCCGGATACGGCTGTCGGCCCCCGATACACCGGTGCTCGCGCGCACGCGTTACGTGCTCGAGGTCGATCCGCTTGAGAACGCCGGGGCGACCAGCGTCGTGGCCGAGGAGTTCGAGGCGAGTATCGAACTCGTGGCCCGCACCCTCGAACTCTTCGAGATCGCCCCGGGGCCAATCTCACGCTTCACCCAGGCCCTGAGGGACGAGGGGTACGGGGCGATCCGCGGCTCGGTGCGACTCCCTCTGGATCCCTGGCTGATGGAACTCCTCGACGAGAGCGACACCGAATGGGTCGATTGCCCGCCTGATTTCGTCGGCGAGCGCAGCCTAAAGGACCTCGATGTTCGCGCCCGGACGGGGTGCACGGTGCTCGCGGTTGAACGCAAGGGGCAGGTCAACACGAATCCCAGCCCCTCGGAACCCCTCCGCCGGGGTGATCGGCTCCTGGTCCTCGGCGAAGGAGAAAAGCTTGCCGAACTCAAGGCGCTGCTTGGGGCAGAGACGCTCGCCCCCTAGGCCCGAAGGTCGCAAAGACCCGATGCGGGCCGCATGGACGACCCGCCATCGGGTTTGATCCATGCTAATCCTAGGCACGAGACCCCAGCCCGACCTCCGGAGTCCCCCCATGAGCGCCCCATTCAACCCCTCGGACACCTTCGCGCCTCGCCATCTCGGTCCCAGCGCCAAGGACCAGGCCGAGATGCTGCGCGCCCTGGGCTTCGACTCCCTGGATGCCCTCAGTGATGTCGCGGTGCCCAGCGCGATTCGCCGAGAAAAACCACTCTGCCTCGAGGGTCTCCCCGAACGGCCCCTGGGCGAGTCCGAACTCCTGGAACAGCTGAAGGCCATGGCTCAGGAAAACCAGACGAGCCGCTCGTGGATCGGCATGGGCTACTCCGGCGTCATCGTCCCGGGCGTCATACAGCGTGGCATCCTCGAAAATCCGGGCTGGTATACCCAGTACACGCCCTACCAATCCGAAATCTCCCAGGGCCGACTCGAAGCGCTGCTGGTCTTCCAAACCCTGATCTCCGACCTCACCGGACTCCCCCTGGCCAACGCGTCACTCCTCGACGAGGCCACCGCCGCCGCCGAGGCCATGGGTATGTGCCGGGCTATCCACCGATCCCGGCGAAACGCCTTTTTCGTCGCGTCGGATTGCCACCCCCAGACGATTCGCGTCGTCCGCACCCGGGCAGAAGCTCTGGGCATGGAGCTCCACGTGGGCGACCCGAGCACCGCGCCTCTCGACGAACTCGACCTATGCGGAATCCTCTTCCAGTACCCCGAGACCGGCGGAAGCGTCGAGGACCCTCGGGATTGGATCGCCGGCGCCAAGAGCGAAGGCATCACGATCGTCGCCGCAACGGATCTGCTCTCCCTGACCCTACTCGAAAGCCCGGGGCGCCTCGGCGCGGATATCGCCGTAGGCTCGAGCCAGCGTTTCGGAGTTCCCATGGGTTTTGGAGGCCCGCACGCGGCCTATCTGGCCACCACCGAAAAACATGCCCGCAAGCTCCCAGGACGAATCGTGGGCGTTTCCCAAGATCGACACGGCAAGCCCGCCTATCGGCTCGCGATTCAGACCCGCGAGCAACACATCAGGCGCGACAAGGCGACGAGCAATATCTGCACCGCCCAAGTCTTGCTGGCCATCATGGCGGGTATGTACGCGGTCTACCACGGCCCCGAGGGCCTGCGCGAAATCGCTCGACGGGTCCATGGGCTCACAGCCTGCCTGGCGGCTGGCCTCCGCCGACTCGGTCATAGCCCAAAGTCCCCCTTCTTCTTCGATACCCTGACCGTCGATATGCGGGAAAAAGATGCAGCCTCGGTGCTCTCCGCGGGCTGGGAGCGCGGAATCAATCTTCGCCCCTTCTTCTCCCGCCTGGATGATGCAGTGGCTACGGAAGCGAATTCCGAGGGGCTGCTCGCCCTCGGCATTTCCTTTGACGAAACCACGAAGCCCCAGGACGTCATGGATATCCTCGCGATCTTCGCCTCGGACGGCCCCCTCGACTTCGAGTTTGCCGACTTGGCCAAGGAGGCTCCCGAATCGAAGAGCCTTCCCAGCGAACTTGAGCGGACCAGCCCCTTCCTCGAACATCCCGTCTTTCATCTCTACCACTCAGAGACAGCGATGCTTCGCTATCTCCACCGACTCGAGGCCCGGGACCTCGCCCTCAACACCTCGATGATTCCGTTGGGGTCTTGCACCATGAAACTCAACCCCACCACGGCAATGGTCCCCATCACCTGGCCCGAATTCTCGAATCTCCACCCCTTCGTACCCGCCGATCAATGCCTGGGGTTCCAAGCCCTTTTCGACCAGCTCGAAAGCTGGCTGGGCGAGATCACCGGGCTGCCCGCCGTCTCTCTCCAACCCAACGCAGGCAGCCAGGGCGAATTCGCTGGCCTGCTCGCGATCCGTCGCTATCACCTCGGGCGTGACGACGGGGGGCGGAAGCTCTGCTTGATTCCGACCTCTGCCCACGGCACCAACGCCGCCAGCGCCGTCATCGCCGGCTTTGAATGTCACCCGGTCGCCTGCGATGAGGCGGGCAATGTCGACCTAACGGATCTAAAAAAACAATGCGACAAGCACGAAGCCAGGCTCGGGGCCCTGATGATCACCTACCCCTCCACCCACGGAGTCTTTGAGACCTCGGTGGGCGAAATTTGCGAGATCGTCCATGAACACGGCGGGCAGGTCTATATGGACGGCGCAAATCTCAACGCCCAGGTCGGCCTGACCTCGCCCGGGCTAATCGGAGCCGACGTTTGCCACGTCAACCTCCATAAGACTTTCGCGATTCCTCACGGCGGGGGCGGCCCGGGAATGGGGCCCATCTGCGCCGCTGAGCACCTGCGCGATTACCTCCCCGGCGATCCGCTTCTCGGAGAGGGACCGGTCTCGGCAGCCCCCTACGGGAGTGCGGGAATCCTGCCGATCAGCTGGGCCTATATCGCCCTACTCGGCGGCCCAGGTCTTACCCAAGCAAGCCAGGTCGCCATCCTGAACGCCAACTACATGGCGAAACGTCTTTCACCCCATTACCGGGTTCTCTATACCGGGCCGGGTGGACTCGTCGCACACGAATTCATCATCGATTGTCGGCCCTTCGAAAAAACCAGCGGCGTCGTCGTCGAAGATATCGCGAAACGCTTGATGGATTTCGGCTTTCACGCGCCCACCATGAGCTTCCCGGTTCCCGGCACATTGATGATCGAGCCCACCGAGAGTGAATCCCTCATCGACCTCGATCGATTCTGTGAGGCGCTGATAACGATCCGAGAAGAGATTCGCTGCATCGAAAACGGCGAAATGGCCGAGGACGACAACCCGCTTAAAAATGCACCTCACTCCCCAGAAGAGGTGACCCGCGATCGCTGGGACCACCCCTATTCGCGCGAGCAAGCCGCTTGGCCCGCCCCCTGGCTACGCGAGCACAAGTACTGGCCACCGGTTGGCCGCGTCGACAACGTCTGGGGAGACCGTCACCTCGAGACCCGACTCCCCACCCCCTGACCCGGCAGTCCGCGCTCAGGCGATCAAAAACTCCTCGAGGCCACTCTTCCGATGGAGCCTGTCGTAGGCCTTGAAGTTGCCCGGAAAGAGGAAGGGCGCCCGGCCCGCATCGTTTCGATAATAGCTGGTGCAGGATGCGTTCCCCCAGGAATAGAGCTCGAACTGGGTATCCATCCACGCGTTGTACTCATCGTAAAGTTCAGCTCTGACCTCCAAGCTACGCGCCCCCTTTGCCTCCATCTGCTCGAGCAGACCAACGATGGTGGCCACGTTCCGCTCCAGGGTGGTGAAATAGGGAACGTTCAGGACGAGTCCGTTCGGGCCCACCGCGAAGAAATAATTCGGGAAGCCCGGCTTCGCGATTCCCTTGAAGGCCTGGGGAGAGGTCCCCATGGCCTCGATCATCGAAAGCCCGCCGCGTCCAATCACCTCGAAACGATCGAAATCGAGAATCCGATAACCCGTACAGTAGATGATCACATCGGCGGCGATTGCTTCTCCCTCACCGGTAACGACACCTTCCGGCGTCACCTCGCCCAGGGATGTGGCGATCAGGTCGACGTTGTCGCGGAGAAGCGCCGGATAGAAATCATCGGAAACCAGACCTCGCTTGCAGCCATAATGGGTATCCGGCGTGACTGCATCCCGAAGTTCGCCCTCGGGAATGACCTCGTGAATGTACTTCACGGCTCTCTTCTCAAAATCGCTCATTCGCTTGTGTCCAATTGTCGCGGCATCGTGGACCAGGCTCATCAGCAAGCGCTGCCCACGCTGGATCATCCGCAAATAGGGGGGGAAAGCGCGAAAGAGTCGGCGCTTGGTCTCGGAGTAGACTTTTCGCCCCCTGGGCATGATCCAATTCGGACTGCGCTGCAGCACCGTCAGGTGCTCAGCTTGCTTGGCGACTTCGGGAACGATCTGAACCGCGCTGGCTGCAGAGCCCACGATGACCACTCGCTTCCCCTCGAGATCAACGTCATCGTTCCAGCGGGTCGCGTGCCATGAGTCGCCTTGAAAAGAGTCCTTCCCGGGAACATCGGGGAAAAGAGGCGTGTGCTGATTCCCCATGGCGCTGATCACCACATCGAATATCGACGTCTCTCCGGCTTCCGTTTCGAGTGTCCACTCGGAGACCGATTCGTCGAACTCGACGCGAACGACTCGCGTGTGGGGCCGAATATGCGGATCCAAACCGAACTCCGTCGCGCAGCGTTGCAGATAGGCCTCGATCTCGGTTTGCCCGGCGAAATTCGAAGTCCAGTCGGGATTCGGCGCGTAGGAGAACGTATAGGAGTGAGCCCAGACGTCGCAGGCCAGCCCGGGATAGCTATGGAGATGCCAGGTCCCCCCCGGCTTCGCGGCCGTCTCGAAGATCGTGAACCGGGAAAACCCCTTCTCGAGAAGTTCATGTCCCGTGGCCAGGCCCGAAGGACCTGCCCCGATAATTGCGATACGGAGAGAAGACGGGGCGCGCATTGAGGACTCCATGGGCAGCGGCAGGATCACAAAGTCTGCCACAGATCAATGGGCGCCTGAAGGCCCGACCGAAGAGGCCTTCTGGGGCGCCGGGACACAGACCAGGGATCGTGGGGCAAGCTGAGCTAGCCTCGGCCATCGCGCATGAACTACCCAGGGGAGCCTCGACACGACTGCGGCCGCGATCCTCTACGAAGCCCCCGGGTTTTCTCGATTCTCAGAATAAAAGGATGGACGAAATGGAATTAGAAGGAGCATCGGTTCTCGTAACGGGCGGAGCCTCGGGCATCGGCGAGGCTTGCGCCCGCCGACTGGCCGTCCTCGGCGCCAAGCCGGTCATCGCCGACCTCAACGAAGAAAAGGGCAAAGCGGTCGCCGCTGAACTGGGCGGGACCTTTGTAAAGACCGACGTGTCGAATACCGACCAGGCCGAAGCCGCCATTGCGGCGGCGCTTGAACTCGGACCTCTGCGCGCCCTCGTCAATGCAGCGGGCCTCGGCAATGCCAACCGGACAGTCAATCGAGAGGGCAAGCCCTTCCCCCTCGACCAGTTCGAGTTCGTGATCAAGGTCAACCTGATCGGCACTTTCAACTGCCTCCGCCTGGCCGCGGCGGCCATGTCCCAACAGGATCCATGCGATCACGAGGGCCAGCGCGGAGCCATCGTGAATATCGCCTCGGTCGCGGCCTTCGACGGCCAGATCGGGCAAGCCGCGTACTCAGCCTCCAAGGGCGGCGTCGTGGGCCTCACTCTTCCCGTGGCCCGGGATCTCTCCGCCCTGGGCATCCGGGTGAATACCGTTGCCCCCGGGCTCATCGATACGCCCATCTACGGCTCGGGCGAGGGCTCCGACAAGTTCAAGGCGAACCTCGGACAAAACGTGCTCTTCCCCAAACGGCTGGGCGTAGCGAGCGAACTCGCGTCCATGGTTTCCGAGTGCATCACCAACGACTACATGAACGGCGAAGTGATTCGGGTCGACGGCGGCATCCGAATGCCCCCGAAATGATCTCGTGAGCATCTCGTGAGCATCTCGTGAGCATCTCGTGAGCCGAGGGGAAGAGGGGAAGAGGGGAAGAGGGGGTCGATAACGCCTCTTCTTTCCCCCTCGCCTCGGCCTCGCC
>JAPKBZ010000113.1 GCA_028823175.1 Myxococcota bacterium | reverse complement strand
GGCTTCGCGGACTGCGCCACTTCTTTCATGGCGGCCGGCGGCTCGGGAGGGGTCTGCTCGACGGGCTTCGTCACCGAGCGCGGAAGTACCGGATTAGGCCTGGCGACTCTCTCCTGTTGGGTTCTGAGTCGATCCAGAAGAAGCGAATCCGGGGTTGTCTGGACTCCGCTCACGGCCGCCGAGTCGACGGAACGCCCACCCGAGAAGCCTTCCAGCCAGTAAGCGAGACCGAAGAGGACAACGGCCGCAAGGGTCGCACTCGCGAGGGCGCCCAACCACCGACGCCGGGTCTTGGTCTCGTGGACGACGAGGCCAACGAGCTTTTCCGCAGGATTTCCGAGCAAGCGCCTTGCGTCGAGGGCGAGTTGATCGGCCCCGACGCCGGCCTCGACCACCAGCGCCACTGCGTCGGCCTGGGAACAGAGCGTGCGACATTCGGAGAAGGGAGCGCCCCCCGGAATTTCCAGGACAACAAAATCAAAGTCCGCCCCCAGGAAGGTGAAAAGTTTGTCGGCCTCGCCGGATTCGAAAAAATCGACCAGCCGGGGATGATCGGCAGTCAGTCGGGCGGTATAGAGTTCTCCGGGCCCGACCTTTTGAATCGGAGAGGTGGTCGCATGCCCACCCGAGAAAAGATCGAATAGTCCGGTCGGCTGATCCCGGCCGAAGGCCTCACTAAAACTCAATGCCCAGCGGCTCAGGTCGAGGACGAGAATTCTGAGATCGGAGCCGGTGGCGAGAGATGCGGCGAGGCGAAGCGCGTGGCCAGGCGGTCCCGAGTCCTCGGCAGTGTGAATCAGGAGCAGCCGTTTCGCCTTTCCGTTTCGATCGAGACCGAGCAGGCTGCTCTCGAGATCGTGCTGCTCGGCGACGCCTCCACGAACAAGCGGCACCTTGGCACCGAGCGGCCCTCGGTCCGCGAACGGCTCTTCCTGCGGGAGCTTTTCGCTGGCCGCTTCGGCGCCTGCAAGAGCGTCCTGGGTTTTTCCCACTGGGGACTCCGGGTCGGGGGGCGGGGTTGATCGCATTGAAAAGTATACCCTAGGCCCCCCGTGCAAGAACCCAGTCGGTCAACATCCGAATATTCGTTGAAAGCTCTCCCGGAACCAGGCTCATGACGCCCCAGCATAGGAAGGGACCCGGTCGAAACAGGCTACCCTTTCAGCGCGCTTTGGCGCAACCCATAGCCCTGCCCCGCGGCGCTTGCGCGTCAAGATCAGTCAGGCCCAGGCCGGGAAAAGCGATCGCTCCCCTGCCCCAACTTTCAACGGCCGGTCCGCTCCCCAAGGAGCCGTTCGGTCTCGCCGGAGATCGGCGCACCGAGAATGGCCGCAATCATATCGACCAGATGGCTCGCGAAAAGTCGATCATCCTTGCGTCGCGTCATCTCGGCTCGCCGGGCGAGTTCAACGAACATAATGCGCAAGGCGGTGAAGCGACTGTGCAGCGGATACACGGCGACCGGCGACATTTCGGGCTGGACCAGGTCGCGCCAACGTTTCAGGCTCTCCGACGCATACACTTCCTCGATGGGATCCACCGGCGGCTGAGAACTGTTGACCAATTGGGCGACGATACGCAGGTAGGCGCGCCCACCATCCCGATCCGAGAGTTTTTCGGCCTCGGGGAGCACCAGGGCGAAAGCAAAACGGTGAAGGCTTCGCGAGCCGCCCGCCTCGATCTCGTCGAGCAAGTTCGTTCTACGCGCATCGATTCCGGCTTCGTGTTTTCTCAGGATGGCCCGGATCAGACCCGGACGATCCTGAAAATGATATTGGAGGGCCGTGGCGTTCCTTTGGTCGGCCTCCCGGTTGATCTCCCGCAACGACACGGCATCGACACCCCGCTCGGCGAGCAGGCGCTCGGCGGCCCGAATCAGCTGAGTTCGGGTTGTTTCGGCGTTGCGGGGCATGGGACTCCTCTCCGGGGCTGGTCAACCATAAATTTAATGTTATCATGCAACTGCATTAATTTCATGCAAGTGCATTAAATAAAACCCTCGACTTCCTCACCCCTAAATGGGGGCCGCGAGGAGAACCCATCGCGCTCGATCGCGTAAACGATTGAGCGAAAACTGGAAGGAGTCATATATGGCCGGTCTCGAGACCGTTGACGAGATGTTCGACCTCAGGATGTCGGAAGGGGCAAAGTCGCTTTTCGAAAAGGTCAAAGCTTTCATCCGCGACGAAGTACAGCCGATTACTCTTGAGTTTTTCGAGCTCGGCGCCAATCGCGAGGAGAGGTGGTCGTGGGCCCCTGGCCAACTCGAGCTTCTCGACGGAGTCAAGGCCAAGGCCAAAGCGCAGGGCCTCTGGAATTTTTTCCTCCCCGACGACACGACGGGCCAGGGCCTCTCCAACCTCGACTATGCCTATATCGCGACCGAGCTGGGCAAAAACCCGCTGGCCTCGGAATGCCTGAACTGTGCGGCCCCGGATACGGGCAACATGGAGGTCCTGGAGCGCGTCGGGACCGAAGAGCAGAAGAAGCAATGGCTCGAGCCCCTGCTCAACGGTGAAATTCGCTCGGCCTACGCCATGACAGAGCCCGACATCGCTTCGTCGGATGCCAAGAACATCGCCTGCCAGGCGAGACTCGAGGGCGACGAGTGGGTGCTCAACGGTGAGAAGTTCTACATCTCGGGCGCGGGCGATCCCCGCTGCAAAATCATGATCGTGATGGTCCAAACCGATCCCGATGGCCCGCCGCATACCCGGCAGTCCCAGATCCTGGTTCCCACGGATGCCCCCGGATTCGAGGTCCTCGGGCCCATGTCGGTTTTCGGAAAAGATGACGCGCCCCATGGTCATATGCATATCCGCTTCGACAATTGCCGGGTCCCGAAGGATAATATCCTTCTTGGCGAGGGCCGCGGATTCGAAATTTCCCAGGTCCGTCTCGGCCCCGGGCGTATTCATCACTGCATGCGTTCCATCGGAGCTGCGGAGCGCGCCATCGAGCTCTTCGCCAAGCGAGGCCTCTCCCGGATGGCCTTCGGCAAGCCCATTGCGATGCTGGGCAAGAACGTCGAGACCATCGCCCGAGCGCGCATGGAGATCGAGTCCATGCGGATGATGGTTCTCAAGGCCGCCAAAGCGATGGATGTCCTTGGCAATAACAAGGCCCGGGTCTGGGTGAGCGGCGTCAAGGCCCTAGTGCCCGAGCGGGTCTGTAAGATCATCGACGAAGCGATTCAGGTCCACGGGGCCACGGGCGTTTCCCAATGGACGCCCCTGGCGGACATGTACGCGAGCCAGCGCACCCTGCGCCTGGCCGACGGGCCCGATGAAGTGCATTGGTTTGTGGTCGGCCGGGCCGAGCTCGCGTACTGGTCAGACGATGGCGCCATGGACTACAACCCCAAGGAAAACTTCATGAACACCCAGCGCTTCAGCGGCCCCTGATCAAAATCCGAAGCCATAGCCGGCCCTCGGGCCGGCGCGTCGAAAAAAAAGGGCCTCTCTCGCAATTCGTCGCGAGAGAGGCCCTGGTTTTCCATAAAACTCAGGCTCAGGGCTAGCCGATCTTTGAGAGCGTCTCGTCACCGAAGCGCTTGAGAGCGTCGACCGGGCTGCCACCGCCTCCGGCCAGGGCCGGGAGGGGAATGACAAGCCGGCTCGTCCCCAGGTCGGCATAGCGTGAAACCGCGTCCAATCCCTCCATGCCGGGCACCCACATGGCACTCACTTCGACCGTGGATCGATCTCGGCCGACGGCGGCGCACGCCTCGTCGAGTTCCTTCAGCATCCCGCCGAGCTGCTCCACGTTGCCAGTCGGTGCGTACCAACCGTCTCCGTGCTTGGCGATTCGCTCGAATGCCTTCCCCTTGGATCCACCGATAATCACGGGAAGCGGGCTCTGCTTGGGTACGGGATAGCTCTTAAACCCGCTCCATTGAATAAACTCACTCTGGTGCTCGACCACCTCGCCCGACCAGATCTTCTTCATGGCGACGATATAGTCGTCGAAACGCGCTCCCCGGCGCTCGAAGGGAACGCCAAGCGCCGAGAACTCCTCGGCCAACCAACCGATACCCACTCCGAGCATGAAGCGACCATTCGAAACGAAATCGAGACTGGCTGCTTGTTTGGCCAAATAGAGGGGGTTCGTTTGGGGAAGGATATTGACCCCCGTGGCCAACCGAATCTTTTGGGTGTGCGAAGCCACCGCGGTCAGCGCGATGAGAGGGTCCACAAAATTCGTCTCGGGAGTCGTGCCCATCTTTCCATTGGCGCTATACGGATATTTCGATTCGTAATCAACGGGCACGATGGCGTGTTCAAACGTCCAGATGGATTCAAATCCGACACTTTCGGCGGTCGTTGCGAGTTCGAGCATACTCTCAACGCTCTGCGCGCCGACATTGACGGGGATCAGTCCGATCTTCATTGGGGCTCCTGATTGAGTCTTTAAAGGGGTGCGCCCTACTCTCGCATACCCAGCGCACTCGGGGCAAACCGGACCTGGCCAGGCCAGGGAGAACTCAACGGGCCGACAAAAGGGCCCGGGGCTCAGTCACGGGAAAGGGGAACGACCTCGAGGACAAGACGCTTGTCCCCGCGCAGTACGACGACCCGGATCGGTTCTTGGACCTTCAGCGCATCGAGGGCATAGGTGTAGTCGTAGATATTCTCGATGGGCGTCCCTGCGATCTCAACGACGATATCCCCCGCCCGTAGACCACCCTTTTCGGCGGGCCCGCCGCGTGTCACGCCCGCAAGTGCGAGGCCCATGACACCGCTCTTCGCATAATCGGGAAGCGTTCCCAGATAGACGCGAATGCCCGAGGGGCCGGGTGCCGTACTCCCCGGCTCCGGAGCAATAAAGCGCGGCCTCTCCGGGTTTTCGGAGAGCGAGATCGCCACCTCGCCCACCAGCGCCGCGATTTTCTCCATGCTCGCGTAGTCGAGCTTCTCGGGGGTGTCGCCCGGGGTGTGGTAATCCGAGTGCGCGCCGGTAAAAGCCGCCAGTACGGGAACCCCTCGATTGAAGAAGACCGTCGCATCTGTGGGCAACTGGCTTTCTTCTTGAGGCAAAATCGGGAGGGCCCGCTGAATATTGGCGCGCTCGATTTCTGCCGGCCAAACCGGGCTCGAACCCACCCCGTAGAGCGAGAGGAAATCGCCCATGCGCCCCACCATGTCGAAATTCAGGTAGGCCGCCACCTTATCTGCGACCGCACTCTGCGTCCCGTGCGGGTCCACCGGACCCACCCAATGGCTCGAGCCCAGCAGCCCCAGCTCTTCGCCCGACCAGGCGGCAAAGACCAGATCACGACGACCCGTAAGTTCACCGCTTGCGATTCCACTCGCCGTTACCTCGGCGACCTCGATCAACGAGGCGACCCCGGAAGCATTGTCATCCGCACCGGGATGAATCGAAGCGCTCTGATCATTTCGAGCCAGAGAAGCGGCGTTTTCGCCTCGACCCAGGTGGTCGACATGCGCTCCGACGAGAATGATCTCTTCACTCGGCTGTGGCCCCACCTGAAGGCGGCCGATCACATTGCGGCCAGTTCGGCGCTGGCGCTCGAGGGCAATCTCCGCAGAAACTTCGACCCCCGGGAGCAGAAACCCCTCCACCGAACTGGCCGAATCCGCCTCATCATGAAGGGCCTCGAGGCTCTTTTCCGATCCCGCGAGCAGCTCGCCCGCCAGGGCATCGTCGATCGAAATAGCGGCGATGGAAGTCCCCGCGAGTGAAACATCAAAACCCAAGGGGACCAGTTCGTCTCGCACCTGGGAATTGGGCCCGCTGACGACCAGCACCCCCCTGGCTCCCCGATCCCGAGCGAGCATCGCCTTGTAGCGCAAGCTGGAATAGCGATGGAGGTGTTGCCGGGATTCTGCGGACAGGTTTGAGGGGACATGGCGAAGGACGAGAACCCAACGGCCTTTGACGTCGAGCCCCGAATAGTTGTCGATGGGCTTCTGCCCCTGGCCCGCCGGAGCCACAATCCCGTAGCCGGCCCACACAATGCCGGACGCAGGGACCTCGCCCTCCTTGGAGAACGCAAAGGGACGCCACTCGACGTCGACCCCGCGATCCAAAACGCGACGTGCCCCTCCCTGGCTGATCGCGAGACGATTCCCCGAACCGAGCGATATCCCCGCAGTAAACCCAAAGGTCTGGAAATACGTACCGCCATCTCCGGCGGGCTCGAGGCCCACCGCACGGAACGCTCGCGCTACGTAGGAAGTCGCGATCTTCTCCCCGGCGGTCCCGGTGAGCCGACCCTCTGTGATATCGCTGGCCAGGGCTTCCACATGAGCACGAAGATCGGCTTCTCGAATCGCCTCGTCGGTCTGCTTCGGTAGAGGAAGCAGGGCCGTCGCCTGGGGGCCCGCCCTAGCCGGAAGCCCGAGCGCTTCCCTTGCCCCGGCGTCGCCCCAGCGTGCTCGGAAAAGTTGAGAGCGCCCATCGAGGGTCCGATTGCTGGTCCAAACAAGTTCCTCACCCTCAGGCGAGAAAGCGGGGAGCCCGTCGAAACCATCGCTTTCGGTCACCCTCACCGGCTCGCCTTCCCCGCGAACATCAACGATATAGAGCTCGAAATTCGCATGACCGTGGACGTTGGTCGTAAAGATCACGTAATCGCCCGAGGGGTGATAGAAGGGTGCCCACGAGAGGACCCCGAGCCTGGTCAGTTGGCGAATCTCGCTGCCGTCCGTCGCCATGCTGTAGATTTCGGCCGTCAGCCCATCCGGTGAAAAGCGACGCCAGACAATGCGATCGCCTCCCGGGCTAAAAAAAGGGCCCCCGTCATAGCCGGGGCTATCGGTCAAGCGACGGATATTCTGCCCGCTGGAATCCATGATGTAGAGATCGATGAAATAGGAGGGGTCTCGGGCGAGTAAATCCTGATCGACCTCAGCCCCCTCTGCATAGGCGTGCCGGTTGGAGGCGAATAGAATCTGCCGGCCATTGGGAGACCAGGAGCCTTCTGCGTCATAGCCCCTGGAGCGGGTCAGCGCCTGGGGAATCGTTTCACCCGGCGCATCCAAGGGAACCGAGAAGAGGTCGTAGCTGGGATCGTAGTCCCAGGCATAACGACGCTTCTGGCCGCTCGTCCGGCGCTCGAGTTCCAGCCGCTGCTCGCTCTGGGAGGAGGGATCGAGATGGGTCGAGGCGAAGAGAGCGCGTCGTGATCCCGGGTGAATCCAGCCGCAGGTGGCTTTCCCGATACCCGGGGAAACGCGTTGGACCGAGCCCTTCTTAAGATCGAGGGTATAGATCTGGTAGAAGGGGTTGCTCTCCTGCCGCTCACTCTGGAAGATGAGCAGGTCGCCACTGCGCGAGAAATAGCCTTCCCCGGCGCGCAGCCCTTCGAAGCTCAGCTGGTTAATACCAGACAGCAGAGCCTTCTCCCGGGGTGCGGAGGGAGAAGCCGAAGGAGAGCCCGGGAGGACCGGACCCGCTGGGCCGGTGCAACCCAGGAGATAAAGCGCGAAAAGAATCGGGGCGAGCCCGCGAAAGGCTCCTGGGCGACGCATGCACACCATCCCACTCAGTGAGTTTCCATTGCTCGGAGGGTGAGTCTGGCCGAGTGGCCTCCGGCATGCAAGCGAGTCCTTCCCTCCGGGATGGTCTCCCTTCGCGGATCACGGACTTTTCGGGCGGCGGAGGCCGGGGCTAGGACCGAACCATTCGCGAGAAGGAACTCCAGCAGGCTCCACCTTGCGCGGCGGCGGCGGGCTCAGTCCTGGCCGTTGCCCACCTTGCCCAAGCCCAGACGCCCGAGGTCGAACAACTCTACGGTGACGATGCTCGGTGCGGGTGGGTGTGCGGGTGGGTGGGTGTGCGGGTGGGTGTGAGGGTGCGGGTGCGGGTCGGGGAGATGAAGGGGATACCCGCACTCTCCGACGAAGCCAACGCGTCGATATCGTGCCCCCTTCCATCGAGACCCAGGGCAGTGAGTCCGGAATAGAAACAGAGAAGGAAAACAGGGCAGCGGAACCCGAGGCGCTGGCGCCGAGATCCTCAAAGCTGCCGCTGAGGGTATGCCCCCATTCGTGGAGCCACCCCCTCTGGGCAACGACCAACCCCACCTCCCCGGAGTCCATAATCCGTGCCCCCGGGGGCTATTCGAGCCGGAACGCTTGCATCGGCCTGCCGGATTGGGAGACTCCCGCTCCCGGGCAAGAGAACCGGCCCACCGGCTCACAACCCCCGAGACCCGCTCCAGCCCAATCAGGAAGGGACGACATGCTCCACAGGACCGACGACCTACGCATCGACAATCTCCGGCCTCTGATCTCGCCGGCCATCCTGATGGAGGACTTTCCGCTGGGCGAGGAGGGATCCGCCACAGTCGCCCAGGGGCGCAAGGAAGTCGCCGACATTCTCGCGGGTCGCAACGACCGACTGGTCGTCGTGATCGG
This sequence comes from Myxococcota bacterium, assembly GCA_028823175.1. Classification (GTDB taxonomy): domain Bacteria; phylum Myxococcota_A; class UBA9160; order UBA9160; family UBA4427; genus JAZXM01. The sequence goes on along the minus strand of JAPKBZ010000113.1, from coordinate 923 downwards.
CCCCTGCTCGATCCACGACCCCGTCGCGGGCCTCGAGTACGCAGAGCGCCTGGCCGCCTGCCGCCGAGAATTCATCGACGACCTCTGCATCGTGATGCGGGTCTACTTCGAGAAACCTCGAACCACGGTGGGCTGGAAGGGGTTGATCAACGACCCTGAGCTCGACGACAGCTTCGCAATCAATCACGGCCTCCGAACCGCTCGCCGTTTTCTCCTCGACGTGGTTTCCCTTGGGCTGCCTGCGGGTAGCGAATTCCTCGACCCGATTACCCCGCAATTCTACGCCGACCTCGTGGTTTGGGGAGCGATCGGAGCGCGCACTGCCGAGAGCCAAGTTCATCGTGAACTAGCATCGGGGCTCTCCATGCCCGTGGGCTTCAAGAATGGGACGAGTGGCAACGTGCAGGTGGCGATCGACGGAATTCGGTCGAGCGCAAACCCCCACCACTTTCTCTCGGTCACCAAGCAGGGAGTTGCAGCCATTGTCGCTACGCGCGGCAACGAAGACTGCCACGTCATCCTAAGGGGAGGAAGCGACGGCCCCAACTATTCACCGGAACAGGTAGACGACGTTGTCGCCAAACTCGAGAGCAAGGGGCTCGTGGGTCGGGTCATGATCGACTGCAGCCACGCCAACAGCGGAAAAGATCACGACGTCCAAGTCGAGGTCGCGGGGCAGGTAGCCAGCCAGGTCTCACGCGGGGCCGATCAGATCTCGGGTTTGATGCTCGAAAGTTTTATCGAAGGCGGGAGCCAAGACGCCCAAGGTGTCCCGCGCGCGGAACTCGCGCACGGACTGAGCATTACGGATGCGTGTATGAGCTGGGAACAGAGCCGTCCGCTTCTCGATGAGTTGGCCGATGCGGTTCGGCAGAGACGAGCTCGGAGCTGACGACTCTCGGGCCCCAGAGCCAAGGGCCCAA
>JAPKBZ010000112.1 GCA_028823175.1 Myxococcota bacterium | reverse complement strand
GCAGGGTTTCAATTTCGTGAGTCTCCCCAAATTCGACTTCGGAGGCCTCGCTCGCTAGGCGTGTTCCCACGCCCCCCTTCTCGGGGTTTTCCAAAGAGTGCCTGAACGAAGCGAAATTGAGGGGGACAGGTGGCCATCTAGGAAGGGTTTCGGGCTCGGCCTTCTAGATGCCGAGACCCCCCGAGGGTTGCACAGTTGTTCGCGTCCGCTGCCCGCCACCTTAATATCCCTGTTGGAAGCACTTGTACGTCCTGTAAGATGTAGACGGCCATTCGGCTTTCGTATCCCAAGAGAAGCACCCTCGGTCGCCTGCGGTAGGTCTGAAGCATAAGTTCAGAGGCTTGAAATGCAGAGTGTCGATTGCCACAGGAATCGCAAGCTGGTCCTCTTGGTGGATGACCGGCCAGAATCCCGCGAGCTAATCGCTGACGAGCTCGAGGACCTTGGCTTTCAGGTCGTGCAGGCAGTAGACGGCAAGGAAGGCTGGGACCGGTTCGGAGAGCTTTCCTTTGACTGCGTGATCACAGATCTGCGGATGCCACGTTCGGACGGACTTCATCTTCTGAGGAAAATTCGTTCGCCGATATCTCATAAGCCCCAGGTTCCGGTCTTGCTCGTGTCGGCATTTGGCACTCTGCCCGTTGCGACAGAGGCAGGCAATGCAGGCGCGACGGGTTTCTATACCTACGACGACTCAGGAGTCGAGGAGTTGAAAGCCCGGGTCTGCGAACTGCTGGGCCAGTCAAGAAATCACGTACCGCTCGAATTACTCGGAAAGAGTACCGTCATCGAAGAGACGCGCGGTCAACTTCTCGCGCATTCGACTCTTAAAACGCCAGTAATGTTGTGTGGCGAAGTTGGTTCTGGCCGCACGACTGCGGCGCGGTTCATGCATGAATCGGGTAGGCCCGCTTCGGTCCCCTTCGTCGAGTTGACAAAGGGGAAGAACAATTCAGACGAATTACCCGATAGCTGTACAATCTACCTGAATAACTTCGATTCATTCGCGCAAGCCGAACAAGCCTTTTGGTTTGGCCGGCTTCTCAAGCTGGAAACTGAGGGCGCGGGCGCTCGCCAGCGAATCCTGGTGTCGACCTCAGATAGCCTCGGACCACTTGCATCAGGCGGTTCCCTTGATGCTCAGCTTGCCAAGCACCTGTCGCGCTTTCGTATCGATTTGCCGCCACTCCGACACCGCATAGAGGACTTCCCGATAATCCTAAAGTCGATCCTCGAACTCGCAGAAATACGACTCGGCCGACGTGGGTTCGAGGTCGCCCCCGAGGCACTGGAGGCGCTCGCGAAGCACAACTGGTACGAGAATATCGCCGAGTGTGAGCACGTTGTTGAATCGATAATCGCCTCCTCCGAAGGTAGGAAAATTACCCTGGCGAAAGTCCGGGCCGCGCTTTCGAGGGTCGGGACGCCTCTGGGGCGGATCGCGGCAGAAGAAGCGAAAAAAGAGCGCGATCAGTTAATCATGCTGTGGGCCCAGTACCTCAGCTACACCGGTGTCGCGAATGCAATTGGAGTCACACGAAACACAGCCAAGAACCGGATGGCGAAGTACAACCTTGTTCCTGGGCGCGAGGGGCTGCCCGGACACCAGGAACGCAGGCGCTAAGAAAAGTGGAAAAGCTCACTCGCTACGCGCTTCTGCACCCTGCTGTGACATCCGCTCTCCTAGCGTTGATCACGCTAGGCCTTGCTTCACAGCTTCTCTCCTTGAGTGGCGAGACCGGTTACCGCGCATATCTAGGCAAGGATCATCCAGCGATCAAGCGGTTGGATGCATTTATCGATGGCTTTGGGGGCGGCCTCCCCATGGCTGCAGTCTGGAGCTGTGCCGAAACGGATCAATGCGAAAATGTATTCGATCCTAAATCTCTATCCATGGCGCGCACTGTCGTCCAAGAACTACGCGGCCGCAGTGATATCAAGAGAGTGGAGAGCCCCGCGACGACCCCGATCCTATTCGCCCAGGGTGAGGACATTCGCTCGGAAACCTTGATGATTGGGGAGGAACTCTCTCCCAACATCGAGATGCTTCGCTCGCGCGCTGTGATCGATCCGTTTTGGAGCGGGCAATTGGTTTCGAAAGACGGGGTGGCGGGCGCGATCGTGCTCGAACTCGCCTCGTCGGATAGCGACGAAAGCAAAGCGGTTCTCCGTGCTCTCGAGGCCGCACTTGCACAGTTCGAAGATGAAGGGTTTCGTTTCTATATCGTCGGTCAGACCGCTCAGTTTGCGCTCACCGATGAGGCCCTCGCCGCGGACTCCGCTCGGTTGACCGTGCCCATGATCTTGCTGGTGTCACTCGTAGTTCTTCTACTCTTCAGATCTTGGCAATCGGTAGCCGGGGCTCTTGCCACAGTTGGGCTTTCGACGGTCTGGACCATCGGCCTGCTGGCGGCGCTCGGCTGGCCGCAGAACTCCATCAATCAGACAATTGCGCCTCTCGTGCTCGTGATGGCCCTATGTGACTCGATTCATCTTCTTTCCCGCTATTCCCAGACGAGGGAAGCAACAGCGGCCCGGACTCGAGATGAACGCGCAAAAGCCCTCATCAGTGCCGCCAAGGACGCAGGTCCGCCGTGCCTGGTGACGACACTCACGACAGCAGCGGGTTTTGCATCGTTCGCAACGTCCAGCCTGGAAAGCTTCGTTCGATTTGGCTTGATTTGTTCGTTCGGGATCTTGGGAGCCCTGGTTCTGACCTTCACGGTTCTCCCCGTGGTAATGACCCTGCTACCGCCCGAAAAAATCCGATCGTCGCGGGCGTCCAAGATGTGGAATCGGATTCTACTCGTCATGGTCGAGGGAACCCGGCGGCACTCGAAATCTATCGTCATCGGATCGGCGCTGATATTTCTGGTGCTCGGCCTCGGGGCCCTCCAACTCCGCGTCGATATCGATGAGTACAAGCTTTATGGGGAGGATAGTGACGTTGTCAAAGGCTTTAGATTCATGGAGGAACACCTCCAAAAGCCCGATACAGTCGAGTTGGAGCTGTCACTTCCACCGGGCTCCGAACTGTTTCATCAAGAGGTATTGGCCTCGTTAACAAAGTTTGTGGGTTCGCTCGACGCGATCGATGGTCTTGGCCCAGTGCGCAGCGTCCTCGACAGCCTGGCGTGGACAAATCGTTTGCTTCACGAAGACGACCCCCAATTCGATCGCCTTGGCGAAACGAGTGGCCAAAACGCCGAACTACTCACACTCCTCTCCATGAAAGATCCCGCGGCGCTCGACAATTGGCTCAGCCTGGATTTTCGACGACTGCGAGTTTCAGTCGAGGCAGACAAGCTGCCCCAGAATGCGAGAACTGAGATCCTTGCCCAGGTTCATGCTGCGATCGAAAATGACCTCGGGCCAAATTGGGGCTCGCAGATCACCGGATCATTTTCGGTCTACTACGATTTGGGCCGCGCAATGCAGCGCACTCAAATCTCGAGCTTCGCCGTCGCGTTTTTCATCGTATTCATAATTCTCGCTTTCTATCTATTTAGCCTGGGGGGGAGAAAAAGAGAGGCAATCGGCTGGGCGGCGGCGGGAATGTTCCCAACGGTGCTGCCGGTCATCATGACCTTCGGCGTCATGGGCTACTCAGGAATAAATCTCGACCTGGGTACAGCGATGGTCGCCGCCATCCTAATCGGAATTGCAGTCGATGATACGGTCCATCTTCTTGGTGAATTCTACCGTCGACGTGTCGCCGGTATTGCACCTGCGCCCGCGGTCGAAGGGGCGGTACTGCATGTGGGGCAGGCGATTCTCACGACATCGATTGCACTCGCAGCTGGCTTCTTCATCCTGACGCTCTCGTCATGGCAGAGTATTGCCAGCTTCGGGTTTCTTTCCGGCGTCACGATTCTTGGGGCACTCGCCGGAGATCTCTGGATCCTGCCCGCAATCATTTTCCTGTGGAACCGCAACGCGAGCCCAGATCTTCCGTCCGAGCGGAGGGTGCCAGAGACGGGTGACTCCAAGGCCCGAAAAGTGGGTCTTTCGTCGCTCGTCTGCATCGCGCTGGCTTTGGAGTTAGCCGCTGCCGGCTCGGGGTTATTGAAGCCCGGCGATCAAAATTATCTCGCATGTAGGGTGATGCCGAATGGGGTGGTGCCCGTAGTGACGGGCACGACTTCCCTGTGCAACCTCGAGCCCTTCGATCACGTCATTGCAGCCATCGATCAGGGCATTTCAGTCCTTTCTTCCAGCCGTGAATCGTTCATTGAAACGATCGAGGCAAGTAGTGGAATGGTGATGCTGAGCGTCGAACGAGGCGGGAGTCGCATGACGCTACCTGTCCCTGTTCTGACGTCCAGTCACCAAGACCGGTTTCAGCTATTGATGTTCTCACTCGTTACCGCGGCGCTGGCCATGACTTTCGTCTTGCGGGTGTACTGGTACTCGAAAGCGGAGGCTGCCCCGGCATTGGTCTTACTTTTCGCGTTCCTGTCTGCTGAAGTTATTTCAATTATGTGTTCGCAGGCGGGACAACTCTTCGAAATCATCACGTCTCCGACAGTTCCCTTTATGGCTGCTTCACTCGTGCACCTGGCAATGACGTTCCCGCGAGAGCGCGAGCTGGTGCGCGAGCTCCCCTTTGCGGTTGCGATCCCATATGTTATCGCCACCGCTGTCGCTGCAATCGAACTGGGGGCGGTTCGCGATGATCCCGAACTGTGGGCTACCTCAGCTCGATTTCTAATCGCATTCGCCACAGGCGCCGTTGTTTTTTTGGGTGTCAACGCGATTCGCGCGATGCGCGAATCGCCAGTGCCGGTGGAGCAGGCGCGGGGACAAATGCTCTCTGTTGCATTTCTAGCCATGCCTCTCGTTTTGTTACCGGTGCTCTTTGGTTTTGGACGGTCTCTGCCCGGTGGGCAGTTGACGATGATGTCGGTGGGGGGCGCGCTTTTCGTGTTGCCGCTTGGCTATTCAATTACGCGGTATGACCTCTTCGATTTCCCTACGCGTATTCGGTCATCTATTGAAGTGAGCCTGCAGTTCCTCGCCGTAGGAGGTTTTTCGGCGATGGCGATTCTGGTTCTCGAAGAACTACTCGGATCACCGACGCCCCTTGCGTGGGCGGGAGGCGCGATACTCGGGTCGGCGAGTGCAACCGCCTTTCGATCGAGGCTGGTCAATTTCGTCGAGAGGCAGCTTCCTTCCTCAGCCGCAGCCAGAAAGAGCCTTATCGAAGAGTACGGGCAGCCGTCGCCGGAAATGATCACAGAAGATGCCAGCGCGAACCTGCTTGGAAGAACGCTCGAGAGTGGCCTCGAACCTACTACGCTCGCAGTGTTTCTTCAGAGCCAATCGGGCTGGAGGCCTGCGTATGCGAGTCTTGAGGCTTCTGCCATTGGCCTCTCCATGGCGAAAGCGGGCTCAGAAGTACTCGTGGGTTCCAGTCGTCTCAACCTCGCCCACGCGGATGTGCCGGAATCATCGCAAGTGAGTGCGCTCCGGGAAACTGGGATCGCTCTGGTGCTCGCTATTGAAGCCGCCGGAACACGCCTGGGCGTTGTCCTCGTGGGCCCTCCGGCGGAACGTGTTGCATACAGGCGCGAGGACCTCGACTTCGCCGGCCTCGTTACGCGCCACGCTGCGGTTTCACTTTCCTTGGCATGCAACGCGGCAAAGAAGATGCTGACCGAGCGGCAGCGTGCCGCCTCCCACAGAACCACCGAGTTGGCTCACGAAATTGGAAGTCGATTGGTCGTTCTAGAAAAACGAGCGGACAGAATTCAGCTGCGCCCAAACGAACCCCAGTTTGTTTTGCGAGAAGCAGCCAAGATTTCCAATACAGCCAAGTATCTCGCCCGTACGATCTATGGAATGGCGAGAGAAGCGGAGGCGCTGCTTCAGGGTTCTGCAGATATGATGCCCCTCTCCGATATCATCTCATCCGCGATCGATGCATTGGAAAATAGGGAATTCGCCGATTCGATTCTCCTCAGCCTTGCGCCAGACTTGCCGCCTATGCGCGACTCAGACGCGCTCATCAGAGTCGTGGCGAACCTCTTGGACAATGCCTTCAAGGCTTCGGAGCATGGCGAGACAGTCGGAATATATGCCACCGCGAGCGAATCGGAGGTTGTGATTGAGATTCATGATCATGGGGTTGGAATGTCGCCGAGAGTGCTTGCGCGCGTCTACGACTTTTCTTTCACAACCCGGCGAGCGGCGGGCGGCATGGGTTACGGCCTCTCGATCAGCAAGGACGTGATTGAGAGTCTAGGCGGAAAACTCAGGCTCGAGTCCGAAGGGGGGCAGGGTACCCGGGCGATTATCACGCTTCCGCGCATTGGGGAGTCGGAATTGCCGTCATGAGCTTCCAGGAGAAGGGGGTACTAGTGCCCAAGCCGATCGATTCGTCCCTGTCCGTTCTCGTTGCAGGTGTGTTTTTCTTAGCTGCCCTCCATGCTCCGATGTGCCTTCGTGCGGAAGAAGTCCGCTCCCTGGGCTCGCCGACTGAAATCTTGAGTAGGGCATTCGAAAATCTGTATGACTGCGATTTGACGATGTTGCTTGAGGTGGAGATTAACGACATGCGAGGGGGAGTTTTCGTGCGTCGGGCCAAGGTCGCACGAAAGCGGATCAATGGACACACGCATTCGATCGCACGTTTCGAGGATCCTGCTTGGATGCGTGGCACCACAATGCTGATGGTCGACAATACCGGGCGCAGTGACGACCACTTTGTCTATCTACCCGAGAGCAAGCGAACTCGTCGGATGACGAGCGTTCAGCGCTCCGATGCGTTTCTTGGGTCGGACATGTGGTTCGAGGATCTGGAACGGCGGTATGTGGAGGACTATGTCGAAATTCGCATCACTGGCGGACGCGAAGCATCCAGCGAGACGATTTCCGTGAGAGCCCGGCCTGTCCATGGCACATCGGCCTACGATGAGATCGAGTTCAAAGTCGCCAAAGATGACTACTTTCTGTTGAGCACTGTCTACTTTCGAGGCAACTCGAAAGATCCAATTCGGACGATTACTTCTGCTCGAGAGCACATGGTCGAATCCGAGGGGCATCGCATTCCAACGCGCTACGTGATTGACAATGTATTGCGCGGAACAGAAACAGTCGCCACTTTCTTGCGAATGGAGGTGAACCCTGAGCTGAAAGATTCCCTCTTTCAGAGTGTTGCCCTGGAGTCTGGCAGGAAAATACCGGGCCTGCGCTCGCGATGAATCGAGAAATGCAAGGGATCGGAGCAGGAGTTTTCTATAGGACGCGTTAGAGCGTTCTCTCGGCGCAAGAGTCGAGATGATGATGGGAGCGAAGATGCGGAAGATGACACCGAGAGAGTTGAAACACGCGATTCGGCTGCTCCTTACCGGGCGAAAGTTTATAAAGGAGGCCCCATTCTCTAGCCTTCATGAGGTAGAAAAAACGCAGTTTGCGCGTGTATGTGAGCTCGTTACCCATGCCTATGAAACAGTTCCGTTTTACCGGGACCTGTACACCGGCGTTGGTTTTGATCCTCGCGACCTCAAAGGATGGAAAGATTTCGAACGCCTGCCCCTAGTCTCGAAGGATCAAGTAATCGATGCCTATCCGGAGTCGTTCATATCGTCAAGCTTTCAACTAGACGATCTGGTCGTGTCGAGCAGTAGCGGGTCGGGGGGCAAGCCCCTTGACGTTGCATACCCCCCGCAAACCTTCCTGAAGTACGCATTGGCGACGCTGCGGCTATACCAGATGGGGTTCGGCTACAGGCCGTGGCATCGGCACGTCTACATCTACACTTCGGCCTATCCATTCGACTCGATATTCGGAATGTACCCGCTTCACTTTATTTCAACGCTGGCACCGATTGACGAGGTGGAGAAGAAGCTTCTGGAGGTTAATCCCGACCTCATCGTTTGCTATCCGTCGCATCTCCGTCAGATAACAGAAATGTGCAGCAGTTCGGTACTCGAGTCACTGAATCCCAAGTTGATCTCGGTGAGTTCTGAGATGTCTACTCAGGTGGAGCGGGACGGACTCGAAGAGCTTTTCGGTTGCCCGGTGCTGGACAATTACAGTTCGGAAGAGCTCGCAAGAATTGCTTCGCAATGTCTTTTCCACACCTATCATGTCTTCGAAGACATGAACTACATCGAGATCCTTGACGCAAGAGACCAGCCGACAGATGAGTTGGGAGCGGTCGTCGGAACGAATCTCCACAATTTCGCGACGCCGCTGATTCGCTATCGCCAGAATGACTTCGCGCAGGTGGGACCGTCTTCGTGTCCCTGTGGTCGAACATATCGCGAACTCTCAAACCTACAGGGACGGAAAAATGACAGCTTTGTCCTGCCTTCGGGGCGAACGCTGACTTCGGGCTTCCTGCTTGATGCGACCTATGAATTCCTGCTCGAACACCGTGGTGCTATTCGAGACTTTTGCTTGATCCAGGAGTCATCCGCGGAGATTCTTCTAGAGGTTGTCCCGGGCAAGAAGTGGACCGAAAGCATAGCCGTATCCATCGCGAATCGGTTCACCGAGTATCTCGAGGAGGGCATGGGGTTCCGAGTCGAGACTGTCAAAGAATGTGAGAAGACCCGAACGGGTAAGCGAAATCCAATCATTCGCCGCGCCGCATTGGTTGACTGATCGCCGGAAATCGGGGCGAAGACCACACGTTGTTCCCCCTCGCTCTTCCCGGATAGCTGCGACTGGCCACTGGCTGCTTTTCAGCGCTCCAATTGGAGCATCCTGTGCGCGCGTACCGGTCTGAGTAGCCTTCGGCTACCGATCCCATCCGGTTCAACCCATGCAGCGGGGGTAGCGGGAAGTTCAATTCCCGCTGACCCGCTTCCCCTTCGCTGGAAATAAAGTACCTCTGCCGCTAATTGCCGGTACTTGCCGCTTATTTGCGTTGAACCGGTCATGACCAGCGTGGCACTGTGAAAGTGCCGCCACGCTCATGGACAGGGATTCATCGAGTCGTCCCATCTGTATCAGAATAGACCCGGGGTTCGCGGTGGCCGGAGCACGGGAATCCGGGAGACCGAGATGGCCATTGACGCTCGCTACAGCGCGGTTTTTTCCGCCTGGTTTCGGCACACCCGGCGGCGTAATTGGAAACCGGCGGGCTTCCTGCTTCTCGTTATGCTCGGCCTCGCGGCTTGCGAGGGCCCGACCGAGGAAAATGGTTTTGTTGGAAACCCTGCGGTTTGGCCCCAGGCTTCCCGACTGGGCGACTCCGTGGGTTGGCTTCTTTCGAGCGAATTGGTTGCGGGTTTTCAAGTGGCACCGACTCCGTTTTTTACGTGGTCTCGCGACAACGTGAAGATTGGGCTCGTCGACGAGCAGGACCACGAAGTGATTCTCGTTCCCCGGG
>JAPKBZ010000111.1 GCA_028823175.1 Myxococcota bacterium | reverse complement strand
CGCCTTAGCCGAAAGCGCTCTGGCTAAAAGCGCTTCGCCCCGGAGGCCGCTCTAACCCGCGGCTTCCCGGCGCTCTTCGGCCTCGTTGATCAGTACCGCCACGGCGGCGTCGCCGGTGACGTTGGTGGCTGTCCGCACCATGTCGAGGATGCGGTCGACCCCGAGGATCAGCGCGATCCCCGACGAGGGCACGCCCACGGATTCGAGCACGATCACGAGCATCACGATGCCCGCAGCGGGCACCGGCGCGGTTCCGATGGAGGCGAGCAGGGCGGTGAGCACGATGGTGAGTTGGGCGACCAGATCCAGGGGCATGCCCAGGGCCTGGGCGATGAAGACCGTGGCCACGGCCTGGTAGAGCGCGGTGCCGTCGAGGTTGATAGTGGCGCCCAGGGGCAACACGAAGGAGGCGACCTCGCTGCGCACGCCGAGGTTCTCCTCGGCGCATTCCAGGGTGACGGGCAGGGTGGCGGCGCTGGAACTCGTGGAGAAGGCGAGCAGCTGGGCGGGGGCGATGCCGGTGAAAAATTCCTTGAGGCTGAATCGGGTAAAGAAGTGGACGATGACGCTGTAGACGAGGATCACGTGGAGCAGCAGCCCGAGGATCACCACGGCGGTGTAGAAGCCCAATGAGCTGAGCAGGCTCAAGGCCTTGGTCACATCGTCTCCCGCCACGGCAGTGATGGTGCCGGCGATCAGGGCGAAGACCCCAATGGGGGCGACGAGCATGATGAGGTCGACCATCTTGATTGTGACGTCGCTGACTCCCTGGATCACGGACTTCACCGCCCGAGTGTGTTCGTTGGGGGCGAGCACCAGACAGACGCCAAAAAACAGGGCAAAGAAGACCACCTGGAGCATGCGGATATTCTGCCCGAACGCCGAAACAATATTTTGAGGCACGATATCCACCAGCGGCTGCAGGGGGCCGCGATCCCGGATTTTTTCAATGGTGCCCTCGCGCCCCTCGACCTCTTGCACATAGGAGGCTTGGAGGTCGGCGGTCACTTCTGGGGGTAGGGAATTTCCGGGCTGGAACACGTTGACCACCACGATGCCGATGGTGATGGAAAGCAGAGTGGTCAGCAGATAGATCGCGATGGTGCGCCCACCCATGCGGGACAGTTTGCTGACATCGGCCAGGGAGGCGACGCCGGTCACCAAGGAGGCAAAGACCAAGGGCATGGCGATCAACTTGAGAAGGTTGACGAAGAGCGCGCCGAAGGGCGCCACCCAATCCCGGGTGAAGCTGCCGAGGCCATTGGCCGCGGAAAAGATGCCGAAGAGCGCGCCGAGCCCGAGCCCGATTAGGATCTGCCAATGGAGTTTCATCTTCATGCGCTTGTGTTCTCCCTGGTCTGTCTTTTTTCCCGGAACTCGAGGATGGCGCCGGTGAACTTCGTGCGCGAAGCGCGGTCGTCAGTAGCGGTCGGTATGCCACATGAAGGGGTGACCGACGGGGAAGACCGTGCTCAGCAGGGCGAGAGTCTCGTCGTCTACCGGCGCGCTGCAGGCGCCGGGGTGCGCGATAAGAATGCTTTCGATGGAGAGATGGCCCATGGCGAGTTGCAGTAGCGCGCCCTGGGAAAGTTCGAGGTCGACTTTGCGGCCCGTACGGCCTTCGGGGTTGAGGGAAAGGCGTTCCGCTTCGCCAGGGGATGTCAGCCCAAGGTCGAGGTGGGTGTCGTGGAAACGCGATTCGCGAAGCCGCCGCTCGAGGGTCTCGTGCAAGCGTCCGATGAGCCGCACCGGGGCCAGGGCCAGGGCGATGCAACCCGACTTGCGGGTGTAGGTCGATTGAACCTGGAGCCCGTAGTGGGCGCCCATCTGGACAAGCGGGTGGTCGGGGGGGACGGCGCCGTGGATCCGATGGATCCCGGCCTCCCGGGCGAGGGCTGCGAGCTTACGAAGGGCGGCGTCGTGAAAGGCGGCACCCTGGCCCGCGAGTTCGCGAATTTCGAGGCGATCCGGGAAGAGGGTCACGCCGATATAACCCTCATCGCAGACGAAGAGTGTGGGTGGCTTGCGGTCGAGCCAGGGCCAGAGTTCCGGCGTGCGAATCAGCGGCCCGGTGGCGTCGCGATTGGCGAGGTTATAAGCATCGATGATGGCGCCGAGATCCTTGGCTTCGTCATATTCCCGGAAGGGGTCGTCGCGCAAGGGCGGCACGCCGAGGGGGTTGAGTTCGATTTCGTAGTCTCCGGCGACCACGACCGCGCCGAGCCGGCGGTAAAACGCGCCGCGCTTGGCGAAGCCGAGGACGAGGTCGAAGTCGAGCTCCCGGATCTCGGGGAGGGCCGCCAGGGCGACCTCCTTGGCGTAGCCCTTGTGGTTCTCGTCGGGTTCGGCGACGACGGCCTGGATGCCCGCCATGCGGATCGGCGTCCCCGCGATGCGCATCTGAAAGTCGAGCAGCTGCCACTTGGTCACGATTCGGCCCCCGGCCTCGGCGACCCAGCACAGCTCGTGCGAAATAAAAGGGCATTCGGCGTAGGCGGCCCTAAGCGTCGAGGCCATCCGGTCGTAATCGTCGAGCCCGCCGAAAATCCGAGCCGTCAGGTCGGAAACAATGCCGGTTTCTTCGGCTCTTAGGGTTCGGACGATGGCCACTGGATTCCTCGGGTCGAGCCCCCCCTGCCCCGGGTGGCCGCGGTCGAGCCGAGGGTAGCAGCCGCGGGGGGACGGGCCGAGCCCGCGCAGTCGAGACGAATCGGGACGGATTTCGTGACTTTCCGGGGGCTTGAAGTCTGATAGACTTGGCCAACCTATTCGGTGATTTGATTCAGGCCGCCGCTGGGCGCCCGGGTTATTCGGACGGGGAGCGGGAAGAACCTCGGCAGCGAGCCTGCGCCCTCGCGCAAGATCGGCGAGCCGGGTTTTGCCTCTCACACTGCGCAATTTTAAGGAGTCAGACGTGCACAGATCAGTTGGAGCGATTATCGCCCCCTTCCTTCTCTTGTTCGGCCTGGCCTCATCCGCTCAGGCCGAGGGCAACCAGTTCTACGGCACCTTGTCCCTGGGTGCTTCCATGCCGAGTGCGACCTTCAGCGGCGTGGAAGCCGAGAGCGGGACCAATGGCGATTTCGGCGCGGCCTTCGGGGTTCTGACCTCCGATTTTTTCAGCTGGGATATTGCCGAGGTGCACTACACGAATTTTGCGGGGACCGATCTGGGCTTTGGGACGAGCAACTCGACCCTCTCCCTGGGCAGCACCTTCAACTGGGGTTATTTCAAACCCTCGAGTCGTTTTCATCCCTTCGTCAGCCTGGGGCTTGGCTCCTCGCGGCTCGGCTACCAGGTGGCCGGGACGAATATGATCGAAGCGGACTGGGCGTTCGAATGGAACGTCGGCGGCGGCATCGAATTTCAAACTCAAGAGAACTTCAAGACCGGGATTCGTTATCGCTACCGCGCGACGAACAGGAGTACCGTGGGCACCGAGTACAGCGTCAATATACACTCGATTAGCCTTGAAATCAGCTTCATGGGAAGCCGTTAATCCTCGGCTCGGGTTCTTGCCCTATTCCTCGCAGCGGACGGATTGGGGCGCCCGGTTGGTGCACGCCACGACTTCGGTGACACCGCCGGTCATCTGGGCGCAGGCGCTGTAGGCGGCTTGTTGCTGGGCATCGTCAGCATTACTTGCCACAGCGGTTTCACAGACTCGCCGACCCGCGAAATCCACACAGACATGGCAGCGAGTGTTTAACTGTCCCATGGCGAGGTAAACGACAGCTCCCGCAAAGGCGACCAAGACCAGAATTCCAACGAGGGTTCGGCTCATAGCCAGCCAGCATAGCGATCCGGAGGCGCCCATGAGCGAATTCAATTTGGAAGCCACGATCCAAGCCGTCAAGGCAAGAATGGAAGCGGACCCCGAAGGTACGGCGGATGCGGGGATAGACGCTGAAAGCATCGCCAAGGCTCTGTCGCACCCCCTGGCTCCCGCCGAACTCGAGCGCTCTCTCCCCATCGAGGCCGCTTCGGTGGCCGAGGGCGCGCCCGCCCCAGACTTCAGCCTCGCTCGCCTGGGCAAAGGGCCTGGGGGAGAGGTCGATGCGGTGACGCTCTCCTCCCATTTTGGAAAGCGCCCGGTGGCGCTGATCTTTGGGAGCTATACCTGACCGCCCTTTCGGGCCCAGGCTGGGACCCTCAACGAGATCTATCGCCGCTTCCGGGGCGAGGTCGACTTCTACGTCATCTATATCCGGGAAATCCATCCCACCGATGGTTGGCAAGTGGAAGACAACGAGAGCGAAGGCGTGCTCTTTCGCCAACCCCAGAGTCTGGATGAGCGCATCGAGATCGGGACGTCGTGCATGCTCAAGCTGGCCCTCGAGATGCCCGCCCTGGTCGACGCCATGGACGACGGTGTGGCCACGGCCTATGCCGGCGTCCCCGAACGCCTCTACCTAGTCGGCCGAGATGGCCGGGTCGCCTACAAAGGTGGAATGGGGCCGATGTTCTTCAAGCCCAACGAGTGGGCGGCGCGCATCGCCGATTATCTCGAGGCGCACCCGGCTCCCTGAGGCGCCGGTAGTCTCGGGTCGAAGCCGGGGAAGAGTTTGCCTAGGAGCGCGCGGCGATCTCGCGCATATCCGAGACCTGCCCCTCATCGTCGCCGAGGAGGACGTCGTTGTAGTGGCGTTCGCCCCGGTGGTTGTAGGCCCCCTCGCGCTTGAAGCTGACCAGGATCGAACTTCGGAAGGGTCCCTCAAGGCTCGTGGGCGAAGGGGCGGCGTGCCAACCGTCGCCATAATGGAGCGTGAGATCTCCGGGGCCCGCCGGGATCCGGACGCCAGGCCGCGCGTTCTCGCCCGTGGCTTCGCCGACCCGGAAACTGCTCTTCCACGAACCGGGGAGGAAGCGAAGTTGACCGGCTTCCGGGGTATTGGGGCCAAGAAAGATGCTGCAGACCAGGGTCGGGCACATGGTCGCATGCCCCCCCATGCCGCAATCCCGGTGCCAGGGAAGGTCGGCCAACCCCTCGTCGATGTCCGGAAGTTTCCAAAGAACCGAAACGGAATCGAGTTCGCCCGGCTGGTGGGCGACCATTTTGACCTCCGCGAGATCTACCAGATCCAGCAGGCGAGGGTCGCTGGGCAGACCGGAGAGTTGGGGCATCGAACCCGCCTGCAGGGTGCGGCACAGGGTGTTCTCGCCCTGACGGTTCTTGACCCACCAGGACTTCTGGTCGCCGGGGGTCGAGAGTTCGTGAAGAGCCGCCGCCGCCGCATGAAAACCCTCGAGCTCTTCGGGCGCGAAGGCGTTCTGGATATAGAGGTAGCCGGCTTCCGAGAGGAAATGCCGCATGGTTTCCCGGTCGTCGTCGAGGCAGAAAGCCTGGCATGGGTCCAGGGGATTTCCCTCGCGGTCGCGTAGGTCGATCTCTTCGGGATCGTAGACCGGCCGGCCGGTGTAGAGGGCGCGCAGCGACGCCTCCCACGCGACGAAATGCATGAGCTCGCCGCGCAGGCCCTCGACCTCGCCGTGATAGAGGAGGGACGCCGGAGATTCGAGGTCGTCCACGAGCCCCTGCCACCCGGCTTGGGAAATTTCGACGAGAACACCGGCGGCGTTATCGCCGGGAAGAATTTCTATTTTTCCGGAATGAGCCCGGTAGGTATAGCTGGCCCCACCCTCGCGGATTCGGAGAGCGAGGCTTCCCAGATCGCGCGCACCCAGGGCGGCGTTGCCGGTATTGCCCTCGGCGATTCGGCGCGGGAGTTCGTCCCGATGGTAGGCATCGAAGTCGAGAGTTGGGCGATCAGGGGTCATGGCGATCCTTTTCGAGCCACATTGCACTCGCTGGGAAAGTGTATGACGCCGAATCGCTCAGGCAACCCGGCGCCGCCCGAGGCGGAGTGCCATACTGACCCGGGCGGCGATGCCTTCGGGGGAAGACATGGAGAATACTTTCCTACTTCAACTTCTTGCCATGCTGCTGGTTTTGGCGGGCCTGGCGGGTGTCGTGCTCCCGGTTCTGCCCGGCGCGTTGTTGATCTTCGCCGGGCTTTTTCTGGCCTCCTGGGCGGACCAATTCCAGTACCTGGCTGCGGGGAGCCTGGTCGTGCTGGCGGTGCTCGCCCTGGCGACCTACGCGGTGGATTTTGCGGCGAGCGCCTTCGGCGCGCGTCGTTTTGGGGCCTCGGGTCGCGCGGCGATCGGCGCGGGTGTGGGAGCCTTCGTGGGGCTCTTCTTCGGCTTGCCTGGAATTCTTCTCGGTCCCTTTCTCGGGGCGGTGATCGGCGAGTTCAGCGCGCGCCGAAACCTTGAAGCCGCGAGCCGAGCGGGGGTGGGGGCGACCCTGGGTCTGGTGGTCGGCGCGGCGCTGAAGCTTGCCCTGGCCTTTTCGATGCTCGCCCTCTACGGGCTGATGCGTTACTCGCCCTTCGGCTAGCGCCGCCGTGCCGCTCGTGCACCGACCAGGGCGAGGCCGCCGCTGAGAAGAAAGAGGCCCGCACCGCCGAGGGCAGGTAGCGCCACCGGTATTTCGACCTCGCCCGAAAGGTTGGAGGTCAGGGCGGAGGTGACGGATAGGGTGACGGGCTCGCCACCGATATTCCCGGGTTGCTGGACGCTGAGGACCGCAGAAAGATTGATCAACTGGTATTCGGCAAAGCCGTCGAAGTCGATATCGCCGAGCATCCGGAGGGTGCCCGTGACGGTGACACTCTGAGGGGAGACCACAATATCGGGCACGTTGAGTTCCATGTCGCCGACCACGTCGGCGAGGGAGGCGTAGGGGATCGATTGGGTAAAGGGGTAGTCCCCGGGGCCGAGGTTCTGGAATCCGGGAATCGGGATCAGCGGTGCGGCCGCGGCGAAGACCTGGGTATTGGCGATTTGGGGGACCCCGGCAAAGGGAAGGCTCGCGAAGGTGAGCAGGCTGCCCGAGAGCCGGTGATAGACGGGTTGGGGCCCGGTCCCCCAATTCTCGTCGCCGTCGGTCTCGAATTGGATCAAACCCAAAGGCACGTCGAGGGCGAGGTCCCCGCTGCCGCTCAGGCTGGAGAGTTGGGTGTCCGCGTAGCCGTCGATCAGGCTGCAGGTAAAGCTGCCGGAAAGGCAGCTGATCTGGAGGGTCACGGCGAGGCTATTGCTTCCGACGCCGGCGTCGGTCTGCCAGGTGCCGAGTTGGGCGAAGCTCGAGCTCGCAGGAAGCAGCGCGAGCAAGAGGGCGAAGGCGAAGCTCAACTTCATCTTGACCGTGGCCCTCATGGCCGTCCTGCTGGTCGTCCTGCTGGCCGTCCTGCTGGTCGTCCTGCTGGTCGATCTCATGCCTGCCCTTATCTTGGCTCCCATCATGGAACCGGTACTGGCGACAAGTCGAAGAAGAGCACGGTGTAGCCACCCTGGCGGGCGATATCGACGGCGCTGAGTTCCAACCCCAGGAATTGGGGAAGCGAGAAGCTCCCCAGAGAGTCGGCGATCACCGGGACCGCCAGGCCGACCAGAGCGGGTAGGAGAGTGTCGAGGGTGGCCGGGTCGACGTAGAGCGGGTTTTCGAGCAGGGTCACGGTGAGGTTTTCGGCACTGGGTGGGGTGACTGTGAAGACCAGCCCCTCGAGCCCGTAGCTGGCCTCGACCCCGACGGTGACGTCGATCGACCCCGCCAGCAGCACCGTGGATGGATCGCTGACTGGCGCGAGGACGAGTTCGAGTTGGGGAAGATGGACCGTGGCGAGTTCACCGGCCGGCCCCGGCTCGCCCGAGAAAATCGGCGCCATAGTGGGGCGGATATCAAATTGCAGGAGCTGTGCGGGATGAAGGGCCGCGAATGGGGGAAGCAGAAGCGCGAGGAGCTGGCCGGTGATCGGCTGGGGACCGAAGCCCAGATCAAACTCGGTGATGGTGCTCACGAGTAGACCGCTTTCGACCTCGGCCCGGAGCAGCTGGTTGAAGGTCGAGGGCGAGATCGCGACAGCGAGTTCGTAGATGAGCCCGTTGGGCGCCGTGGTCCCAAAATTCGGGAAGGCCAGGGTTATGTCGTAGGACGCGGTCAGGTCGGGCGCGGTGGGGTCGGGCATGGTGGTGATCACCCGGGCGTCGCTTCCCAGAGTGATCCCATTGATATCTTCGATCACCGTGAAGAGCGGGGCCTGAAGGTCGACGCCGAAGGCCGTTCCGATGGGACCGGCGATTTCCACGGCCTCCAGGGCGCTTTCGATGGAACCCGCCACCGGGGTGTTGCCCGCCACGTCGGGCGTGTTGAGGAAATCCTCCAGCCCGGGTTTCACGAAATCGTTCTTGAGGTCGCTGATGACGAGGCCGATGAAGGCTTCGACGATGAAGCCGAGAAAACCGTCGCAATTCGTGCTGTCCGAGAAATTTCCGAACTGCACCGCTACGCCGCCGACCTGGGCGACATCGACTTTCTCGGGATTCGAAGCCAGGGGCGAGAGCGCGTAGTCGCCGAGGATCAGGGTGGTCGCCGCGTTAATATCGATATGGCAGGTGAAGCCGATCCCGGTGACCGCCACCACATCGACCTTGAGGTAGAGGTCATAGAGGGTGACGTCGCCGGCGACGAAATCAGTCATGGAATCCATAGCGACGTTGAAGCCGCTGAGGCTGGGGGCCGGGCTCCCCGACACCGTGGAGTTCACCCTCCCCAGGCATCCGAACCAGGTGTTCGAGTAGCAGTAGTTGTGGATGACCAGGGTGCCCGCCGGAACCAGGCTGGCGATGTCCAGGGGAATCAGGCTCGTGACCAGAGGCTCGATTTCGGCGAGGCCGGCATCGCTCAGACGCAGGGCGATGCCCTCGTAGGAGAGGTCGCCCTCGGCCACGGAATCGCCGGCGATCATCATCACGCGATCGCGCAGGATGCCGCCGCTTTCGCCGATGACCTCCACTGTGATGGGCTGCTCGAGGCCGATGGCATCCAGGGGCACCGTAAGATTGAAGACGCCACCGGGCGCGAGGGGCATTGCGCTCAGGCCGTTGACCTGAACATCCGCCACCGCCTCGAGGTTGACGTCGATGAGGACGCCCTGGACATCGACGCTGGCCGCGTTGGTGAAGGTGCCGGGGAGCGGGCTCAGGATGATCACCCGGGCGGGTCCGTCTCCGCAGGCCACGAGCGCGAGCAGGCTGAGCCCGCCGAACCAAGCCGCCCAGCGCGCCCGCCCAGTGGGGGCGACTCGCCCGCCGCTGGGCCGGCTCTGGAACCCTTCGTTCTGCTTCATGCGTCGCCTTTTGACCGGCTCTCGTCCAGGGCGCCGGGGGGGGGTCTGGGCCGGTCGCCGTAGAATTTATAATGGGCTCGAATCAGTCAGGAATGAAGTTGCATATTCCATCCCTTCATCTCACCTCCCCGGGAACGTGTCAAGCCATTGATCCCCAAAATGCGCTCATGGGCCCTTTGCCGGGTTCGAAGGGCGGGCATGCCGTCCTGAAACCGAAAGAATGGTGGAATGAGCCGAGGCAAAAGACACCCGCAGATTCGGCCACGGACTTTTGATCCAAGGCCTTCGATCCGAGTCCTTCGG
>JAPKBZ010000224.1 GCA_028823175.1 Myxococcota bacterium | reverse complement strand
ATTGCCAAAGGCCGCGGGTCCATGCGAGCGAACAATCAGGTGAATTTCCGCTCTTTGGGCATCAATCAGGCCCGGCCCCATGATAATTTCTCCGGCGGGTTCCCCCTCGAATATCACGGCTTCAAAGTCCGCTTCACCGTCTTCGTTGGCCACTACGCCCGCCCCGGTCCAGAGCGCGGAGAAGCCGTTGACCCCCATGTCATAGAGGTCGCATTCATTCTGGCAGGCTGCGGGGTCGTTGAAGACCAGCGCCCAAACCGTATATGCGTAATGGGGCGTGAGCCCAGTCGTCTCGGCTTCAATGGCGACGCCGTGGGAAAAACGATCGAGTTCAATCTCAGAGTCGTCGATGGGTTCGGCGATTATGGACGTAGGGAGCGGGTCAGCTTGGAGGAATTTATGGAAGGAAAATTCATCACCGGCCAGGGCCAGGGATGAAAAGGAAAGAGCGAGAAAAGCAACCAGAACGGGTAATCGAATCACGGAAATCTCCTTGAGCAAAAAAGTGTGAGAAAAGCAGTATGGGAACAAAGCAGTTTGGAAAAAGCAGTGTGGAAAAAACAGTGTGGTTTGGTGGTTCGAGTTTTCAGACAGAAAAAACTTAGACGCGGGCTCCGAGAGCAAAGGGTTCGGGGGACAAGGGCGGGGAGACCCTCGCCTCGCTCAATCCTCAACCCGGCCACCGGAAAATTGAAAGCCGCGTCTTGGGAAAGAGTCGGCGCTTCGACGAGAACCGGATCAAAGTTTTTGGCCCAGATCCTAAAAGTCAGCGAACGAAGGAAAACCCAAAGGGGCTGTCCGGGCCTGTCGAGTCATCGATAACCGTCGCCGCGGTGGTCATGAGGGTGGGCCGAAGCCTCAGGGATGCGGATTCAAGCACGGCTTCGTGCCGACTCTTTCCTTTGTCCACCAGATCAGTTGCGAAATCGACGACCAAGATGCCGTGTTGGCTGATCAGCCCAATCAGGGTAAGCAGGCCAATCCAAGTGTAAATACTGAGAGTGGCTGCGCCGAGGGCCACGACTGCGCCGAAGCTCGCCATGGGCACGGAGATCAGGACCCCAAGGGGATCTCGAAAACTGTTGAATTGGGCTGCCAGGACCAGGAAAATGATCGTTTTTGAAAGGCCAAAGAGAAGGCCTTGCCGTCATCTCCGGAGCGCTACGGAGACCGCCCCGTCAAGGCCCTATCGATCTGTCTTCTTGTACCAACCGGAAAGCCCGAAGAGCGTTCCCACGACGGCGAATGCGCTGATTGTCGACGTGACGAACAATCTTTTCTGTGTCGACACGTGTCGGTGATCATGGAGAAAGACGAACTGCTTAAGCGGGTTCTTACTCCCAAAGACGATTGGAAACGCGGTAAAGAAAGGCTCGATGTCAATCGGCGGATCGAAGCCTTCGATTACGTGCACCGTCTCAGTGCCGGCGTTCCACTGGCTATGAATGCTGTCAACGCCCGTTTGTGACTCGTCCCCTGCTTTGAGGACCGACTTGACGCGATCGACCTCGACACTCAGCTCTCCGGCCAGAACCTTGAAGGACTGCGATCGACCAAGGTGGAAGTGACGGGGAACTTTCCCTCCTGGCTTGAGCTTGTACTTCAGTTGTCTTACGAAGCCGTTCGGGTCGTTCCATTCATCAGAAAAGATAAACGTCTCGCCGCTTGCATCGTTCTCGACCGTCCGCCTATTTGCCATTGCCGAAGAATACCACCCTGAAGACTGCCCGGGCACGGCTTAAGTGAGGAGTGTGGCTGGGCACAAACGAATGGAGCGAACCGGAGGCCTCCAGCCTGCCGTCGAGTTTCCCACTTCTTCGAGCCCAAGGGATAGAGGGTCCTTCAGCCACCACTCCCGCAGCGTGCACGGATGTCATCGATTGCAAAGTCCGCGAGTTCGAACTGCGGATCAGGGTTCTTCAAGCGCTTCATGTTGCCGCTGAG
>JAPKBZ010000040.1 GCA_028823175.1 Myxococcota bacterium | reverse complement strand
GAGAGCAGAGAGCAGGGGAATCGATGGTGGAGCCGAGCGGGATCGAACCGCCGACCTCCGCGTTGCGAACGCGGCGCTCTCCCAGCTGAGCTACGGCCCCATTTCCATCTTTTCGATTCTCTGCGAAGCCTGGCCCGCGCTCCAAAGAGGGTTTGCCCACTTCGTCCAGGCCTCAGCGGGGAATTCTGGGTTCCCTAAAAGGCCTGGCGGGCTCCGACCTTATAGCGCGCCCCTATCAGCGTCAAGCGCCATCCACCCAGTTGGTCTCGGACGAGAGCCCTCTCAGGGCGCTGAGGCATTCTGGGGCTGGACGAAGCCCTCCCCAGGCCGCACATTTCTGGCCATGACAATCCAAGTTCGCTCGATTCTCGTTCCCGTGGACTTTTCCGAGCACGCCGAGGCGGTGATCGACTGGGCGGCCCACCTGGCCGAGGAGCACCAAAGCAAGCTCGTGCTTCTCCACGCCTACCACCTGCCCGTCGAATTCCAGCAGGTCGAGGGCGCCTACCTGCCCGCCGACTTTTGGAATTCGGTGAAGGACGAGTCCAAGAGACAGCTGGCGGTCTACGGCGACCAGCTCCGTCAGCGGGGCCTCGAGGTCGATGAACTGACCCGGGAAGGCTATCCCGCGACGGTGATCGAGGAGGCGGCCGAGGAGCTCTCGGCCGACCTGATCGTGATCGGCTCCCGGGGGCGCAGCGGACTCACGCACCTGCTGCTCGGAAGCATCGCCGAGCGGGTCGTCCAAAAGGCCCCATGCCCGGTGCTCACGGTCAAGAGCCCGCACGCCTAAGCAAAAGCCGGCCGACTCGGCCCGAAAGCCAGTCCTTCAAACGGTCTCGAAGAAGTAGCCGATCTTCATGCCCAGCGCGTTGGCGAGATCGTTCAGCGTCGACACCGACGCCGCGCTCTTGCCCAGCTCGATCTGGGAAATCAGGCTAACCGATCGGCCAGTGCGACCGGCGAGCTGCTTCAACGTCATCTTCTGCTCCCGGCGACATCCCCGGAGCTGCTGTCCCACCGCCCGGTTGACATGCGCATCGGAGTTCACGACCAAACCATTGGCCTTAACGGCTTCGGCGAGGACCATCTCGAGCTCTCCCCGGTCGAGGGGTTTCTGCAGGTAATGAAAGGCTTGGTGTTTCATGGTCTCTACGGCCATCTCCACCGAGGCGAGCCCTGTGGTGGCAATCACGCAGAGGTCGGCGTCGTGGCAGCGGATCGCCCGGAGCGCGGCGATGCCCACAGGGTCTCCCGGCGACACGTCCAGAATCACGAGTCGGTACTGGCCCTGCTCGAGCTCCTTCACGACACGGTCGGGCTCGCAAAGGACTCCGGCCTCGTAGCCGATATCCGCCAGCATGCCCTTCAGGTCCGCGGTCGCCGCCTCGTCGCGATCGACCACCAAAATCATTGGTTGTTTTTCGTTACTCATCGTATTCAGCCCTCCGGCTTGCCGGTCCGCTTCTGGACCGATGCTCCTCGGGGTCGGCACCGCGACGGGCTACCCGCCGAACACCTGCACCCGAGAGATTATTCGGACGGGAAGCGGCGTTCCATTAGCCCTGTAACCCAAAAACTTCACCTCGGTGCCCCGGAGGGACGGCAGAGGCTCTCTAAGCTATTGATTTGTAAAGTGTTTTTTGGGTATGGCGGGTTCTCGCCCGGCGGCCGCGCCGGGGGCCCGGGGGAGGATCACTCGCTTCTCGCTGGATTTAGGGGCTCGAGCAGCCATGCGGGGCCGTACACCTCGGGATCGCCCAGCACCGGGGAGATGGCGAGGACGTGCAGGCGGATCGTCTCCTGGCCGGGCTCCTGAATCTCAACCCAGCCGGGGAATCGAACGCCGTCGTAGACTGCTTCCGGGCCCATCCGGGTTCGCACCCCACCCACCGCGTCCAGGCCCCGAATGCCGAAGCTCTTGCGGTCGATCCACAGCCCGGGTGAAACCGGCGGGGCCGTTTGCTCGGCCTCCCCGGCCACGCGCTTGTCGCCGTCGACGACGGAGCCTTCGGCCCCCGGCGCGGGCAGCTCTCCCTCCCCGGCCTCGGGCGCCCCAGCCAAGGGTCCGCCCTCGCCTTGAGGCATCGGGCCCGGCGGCTCCGCGCGCGCCGCCCCTGGGACATCGTTCTCCGGGAGGGAATCGAGGGCGCCGGGGTCCGGTGCCTCTCCGCCCCCGGGCTCGCCTCCCTCCGGCGCGAGGTCACCGATGGATCGGATCGCCACGCTTTCGGCCTCGAGGGCGGCGGTCATCTCCTGCCACTCCTCAAGGCTGAAGCCGGCGGCCTCCGCCGCCTCTTGCTCCGCGACCAAAGCGCGAACCGCCTCGTAGAGCTCCAGCCCCTGGACCTCGGGCGGCGGCAGACGCGGAATTTCGAGCGCGGGGTCGCCGACGACGAGGCAGTCCTCTTCATCGCACTGGGAAAGACCGACGGTATCCACTCTGATCTGGAGTTCTTCGAGGGAGCGGCGCAGGGCGGCTCCGCTTTCGGCTTGGAGCACATAAAGGGGCGGCAGAAAAACACGGTGCTCCTGCAGGGGCTTTCCGTTGCGCGTCGCAAAGACTTCGCCCCCTTGCAGAAGGTGCCTTTCGACCAAGCCATTGGCCCCCCGCAATTCGAGTCGAGCTCGCCCGGCGGGATCGGTGAAGAGAGTCCCGCTCGCGACCGAGGGGCGATCGCCGATCTGAACCCTCAACTCGAACCGCAGGGGTTGAGTCCGATCGGCCGCTGAATTTTCCGACGCCACCGCCGAGGCGATACGCTCGGGCGAGGGCACCGTAGCCGGGGCGGCGGTCGCCCAAACCACGAGAAGGGCCGAGCCCCACCCCGCGAGGCACTTCACCGAGGGCGCCCCGCCAGGCGGGACGAGCCCGCGTAGACCGCGCGCGATCCGAGTTCCGACTCGATCCGCAGCAATTGGTTGTATTTGCAGACGCGATCGGTCCGGCAAAGCGAGCCGGTCTTGATCTGACCGGCCCCCGACGCCACAGCCAAATCGGCGATGGTGGTGTCCTCGGTCTCCCCGGATCGGTGCGAGACGACGACGCCGAAATCCGCCGCCTGGGCGAGGCGAATCGCTTCGAGGGTTTCCGTCAGCGTCCCGATCTGGTTGACCTTGATAAGAATCGCGTTGGCCGAATTCTCGTCGATCCCGCGTTGCAAAATCTGCGGGTTCGTCACGAAGAGGTCGTCTCCCACGATCTGAAGGCGGTCACCCAATTGGGATGTCATCCGGCCCCAGCCCTCCCAATCCCCCTCGGCGAGGCCGTCCTCGATGGAAACGATGGGGTAGCGGGTGACCCAATCCTGCCAGAAAGCGATCATTTCGTCGCTCTCCAGGCTACGTCCCTCACCGGCCAGCACGTAGCGGCCCTCCTTATAAAACTCGCTGGCCGCCGGGTCGAGGGCCAGGAAAATATCTTCGCCCGGTCGATAGCCCGCCCTCTCGATGGCGAAGAGAATCAACTCCACCGCCTCGTCGTTGCTCGCCAGATTCGGTGCGAAGCCCCCCTCGTCACCCACCGAAGTCGCGTACCCCTTGTCGGAGAGCACGCCGCGCAGGGTATGGAAGACCTCGGCGCCCCAGCGAAGCGCCTCGGCAAAGCTTTCGGCGCCCAGCGGATAGAGCATGAACTCCTGAACGTCCACGTTGTTGTCCGCGTGTGCGCCACCGTTGAGAACGTTCATCATGGGTGCGGGGAGCAGGTGAGCGCCCTCGCCCCCGAGCCACGTGTAAAGGGAGGTGCCCGACGCCTGGGCCGCCGCCCGGGCCGCCGCAAGAGAGACCCCCAACATGGCGTTGGCCCCGAGGCGCGCCTTGGTCTCGGTCCCGTCGAGTTCGATCAACCGGTCATCGAGGGAGGCCTGCTCGGGAATCCCGCCCACCGCCACGCCCGCAAGCGCCCGGGCGATTTCACCGTTGACGAATTCCACGGCCTTGAGGACACCCTTGCCCGCGTAGCGCGCCGCATCGCCATCGCGCAGTTCGAGCGCTTCCCGGGAACCCGTCGAAGCACCCGAGGGCACGGCGGCCCGGCCGAGTTCGCCCGAGGCGAGACGAAGATCCACTTCCACCGTCGGGTTGCCCCGGGAGTCGAGAATTTCCCGGGCCTCGATGCTCTCGATCGTGTTCTGTGTCATGGATCCCCACTCCGCCCTCTATCGTTGACCCGGGGCGCCTCCGCACGCCGGTTTCTCCCCGGAACCCGCGGCCGAGGCGGCGGCGGCGGTCCTCTGAGGGGAGACCGCCCAATCTAGCAGCCCGGCGCGGGGGAGTCCTGCGTGCAAGCCAGGCCCTCGGCGCTACGCGAGACGGCTCACCACGACCGGGCGCCCATCGGGGCCCTCGAAAATATCCACCGAGATTCCGAAGGCGCGGTGGATAATCTCCGGCCGCAGAACCTCGTGGGGCTCCCCATCGGCGATCACCTGACCCTCGGAAAGAACCACAAGTCGGTCGCAGACCCGGGCCACGCCCCCCAGGTCGTGGCTGACCACCAGGGCTCCTCCCCCGGCCTCGGTAAAATGACGAACCGCCCGGAACAAATCCACCCGGTGCCGGAGGTCGAGGAAAGCGGTGGGTTCGTCGAGAAGCAGCCAATCGGATTGCTGGGCCAAGGCCCGGGCAAAGAGAACCAGTTGCCGCTCCCCCCCCGAGAGCCGGTCGACCGGGCGGTTGGCGAGATGCGCAATTCCCACCCGATCCATCGCCTCCCGGGCGATCTCAAGATCGGCGGCGGACTCGAAGCCAAAGAGACCCTGGTGGGGGGTGCGCCCCATCAAGACGAGTTCTCCGGCCAGAAAGGGGAACGGCACGTGCACATCCTGGGGAACCGTGGCGACCCGGGTCGCCAGGACCCGGCGCGGCAGCTCGCGGATGGGCTGACCCGCGAGGCAGACCTCGCCCGAATCCGGGCGCAGGGAGCAGGTGGCCGAACGAACGAGGGTCGTCTTGCCCGCTCCGTTACAACCCACGAGGCCAACCACTTCCCCAAGCCCCACCTCAAAACTCACGCCCCCGAGCACCGAACGCCCACCCAGACGGATGGCCACGCCCTCAAAGGCGAGGGTTTCGGGTTCGGCGGAGGGCGGGGCTCCGGCGCGTTTCACCATGCCCGGCCCCTCATCGCGCACTCCCCGCCGGAGCGATCCACGACTGCTCGCCACGACGCAAAAGGAAGAGAAAGACCGGCCCACCGAGCAACGCGGTGATCGCGCCCACAGGCAACTCGCGGCCACCGAGCAGGGTTCTTGCCAGGGTGTCGCAGAGCACCAAAAATGCGGCACCACCCAGGGCCGAAGCGGGAACGAGCAGGCGGTGGTCGGGCCCGAGCACAAGCCGCAGGGCGTGGGGAATAATCAACCCCACGAAGCCAATCAGGCCCGAAATCGAAACCGCCGCCCCCACCATCAGCGAGCTCGCCACCAGTAGAACCCGGCGCTGGCCGTCGGTGGAAACCCCGAGTTGTTCCGCGGTCTCCTCGCCCAGGGCGAGGACGTTCAGTCCTCGGGCGGAAAGCAGGGCACAGCTCAGGCCGATAAAAAGAAAGCCGGCCAGCCAGGGCGCGGCGTCGAGCCGAGCGGCCGAGAGATTGCCGATCAGCCAAATAAAGATGCGACTCCCGTCGAGCATGTCGGCCGCCGAGGCTAGAAAAATAATCGCCGCCGAGGCGAACGCGTTGAAGACGACGCCGGTCAGCAGAAGCGCAGTCGGAGAGATCCGGCTCCCGCGACCCGCGACAAAATAAAGAAGCAATAGGGTGAGCAAGCAACCCGCGAAGGCCGCCGGCGGGACCGCCGCGTAGCCCAGGCCCAATGCGCCACCAAGGGAGAGCATGGCGATGGCGCCCAGAGCAGCCCCGCCCGAGACGCCCAAGATGAAGGGATCGGCCAAGGGGTTGCGGAGTAGCGCCTGGAAGATCACCCCAGCGCACGCGAGCGAAGCGCCCACCAGGGCCGCCAACACGACCCGGGGCAACCGAATCCCGCGCACGATATCCACCACGGGATCGGGTGAGACCGGGGCGAAGAGCGCGCGCACGACCTCGGAGGCATCGATCGCACTCGGCCCCATGCCCAGGGAAAAAACCACGACCAGGAAGAGAAAGGCCGCGAGCAGCGATAGGGTCAGCGCGAAACGCATCGGGGTCAGGTGCTTCAAGGGGCGAGCCCCGACCCGAAAGAGCGGCCCGCTTCGACCCCGTACAAGGCCACCGCAAGGTGCCGGTAGGCGCGGTCGAGGTGCGGCCCGGGCATGCTGATCTCCTGGGCGTCCAGGGAAACCACACGGCCGCGGGCGACCGCCGGAATGCTCGGCCAGCGAGACCAATAAGCCAGAGCATCGGAACCCGGCCCGCTGAGATCGATCAACACATCCGGCGCGTGAGCAATGAGCCACTCCACCGCCACCCGGGGATAGGCATCGGGAAACTCGGCGGCCAGGTTGCGCGCGCCTAGGGCGACCAGCATCTCCTCGATAAAATTCCCACTGCCCACCACGAAGACCGGCTCGCGCTGCAAAACCACCAAAACCTCCGGCCCCGAGCGGCTCGCCCCCAGCCGAAGGGCCTCTTCACGCGCCCTTTCCAGCGCCGCAATTCGCGCGGCGGCTTCGCTCGCGCGCCCGACCAGCGCGCCCAACCCCCGGATATTCTCAAGCACATCTTCAAAGCGAATATTGGCGAAGGCGATCACCCGAATGCCGAGCTGCTCGAGCCGGGCGCGGAAATCGCGCTGCTCGGCGCTCGGAACGAGCACCACCGCATCGGGGCGCAGGGCCATCACCGCTTCGAGGCTCGGAGAGAAGAGGCCGCCGACCCGGGGCAACGCCGCCACCTCGGGAATCTGGGCCGCGGAGTAATCGTCCACCCCAACGAGGTTGGCCTCCGCGCCCACGGCGAGCAGAATGGCGGTGAGCGAGGGGTTGAGCGAGACGATCCGGGGCGTCGAGGCTTGGGCCGCACCGCACGCCAAGGACACCCCGAGAACGAGGGCGCCCAGGATGAGCGAAGCGCGCTGAGAGTTGGGGGGCCGGGTCATGCCGGGACCAGTCTAGCCCCTTGTATTGCCCCTCGATCCCCACTGGCCAAACCGGGGCCGCCCACCCAGCCAACGTGCGGCGGCGTAGACGGCCCCGAAACGGGACCCACGAACCCCCGCTACTTTTTGGATCGCTTGCCCGACTCGGCTCGGCGGGCCGTGGTGCCCCCCTTGAGGGCAACATAGGGCCGCATTCGCTCGAGCATCACGGCACCGATCCCCTCGACCTCGAGCAGGTCTTCCGGGCGAGAGAAGCTGCCCTTGCTTTTGCGGGTGGCGATGATGGCCGCCGCCCGCTGGCTGCCGACCCCGGGGAGCAGCTCGAGTTCGGCCGCGCTCGCGGTGTTGACGTTCACGACCCCCACGGTGGCCGCCCCCGCTTCGAAGCCCGCCACCAGGGCGAGCAGCCCAAAGGCCACGACAAGGGCCAGCCACTGCGGCCGGAGCCGATGGTTCCGACTTGCGTTTTTCATCTTCGTGTTCTCCGCGGGACCGCGGGATGAAGTGGATCGGATCCGGGCGGGCCCGGCGGGGCTCATGGCCCGTTCAATCGATCGATCAAGAGCGAGGGCGGCTAGCGATCCCTCGACACCGAGAATGCCGCTGCGGCCACCAGTGCCTGCTTGGCGGAGCTGTCGGGGAAAGCGTCTAGGCTCTCGATGGCGCGGCCGACGGACTCGTCGGCTCTTCGTAGGGTATCCACCACGCCCCGATGCCGGTCCACCAATTCAGCCACCGCCTCGGCCTGGGGATCGTCCTCCGCGAGCCCGGTAAGCGCGCCGCCGGTTTGTCCCTCGCGCTGGCCGGCGGTCTTGAGGGTCGTCGCGATCAATTCGCGCTCGGCCACGCTGCAGCGCTTCAGGGTCAAAATCAGGGGCAGCGTCACCTTTCCCTCGGCGAGATCCGCGTAGCGCCGCTTGCCCAGGAGCGAGGCCGATGTGTCGTAGTCGAGGGCATCGTCCTTGAGCTGGAAGGCGAGGCCGAGTTCCCTCCCGTACGCGGAAACCTGACGACGCTCGGCCCGGGTCACGCCCCCAAGGATCGCTCCCGAAAGGCAGGCACCCGAGAGCAACACCGCGCTCTTCCCTTCGATGATTTCGAAGTATCGACGCTCGGTGATATCGATCTCGAAACTTTGCTCGAGCTGGAGCAGCTCGCCTTCGGCGATCCGCTGAATCGCGGCGGCAAAGACCTCGAGGATTTCTACGTCGCCGTCCTCCACCACCATCGAGGAAGAACGGGCGTAAAGGAAATCACCGGCGAGGACCGCGCGGCGGTTGCCCCATACGGCGTTGACCGAGGGTTCGCCGCGCCGAAGATCGGCGCGGTCGACCACATCGTCGTGCAGGAGCGTCGCCGTGTGGAGCATCTCAACGGCCGCCGCAATTCCGATCCGCCGAGGGCCCGTATAGCCGCACAGTTCTGCGGCGAGGAGCACCAGCGCCGGACGCAGACGCTTGCCCCCCGCGCTCAGGATGTGTTTGCCCAGGTCCGACACCAGGGGAATCTCGGAGGTCAGCTGCTCGTGCAGCGCGCGCTCGACCAGAGCGAGGGGCTCGGCGATGCGCTCAAGGACCCGCACCATCGCCTCGGCGAGGGCCGGGGAGGCCGGTGCGCCGAAGCCTATTCCTGATCCCGAAGAGTTGGCTGCCATCCCCTGCACGGTAGCCCCAGGGCAATTCCGCGTCAAAGAGGAAGCCCTCAAGAAACCTATACAAACCAGATGTTTACTTTCGTTAACACGAGGCCTTCAGCGCGGCGACGAACCATCCTGGGCGAGCAACCAGGCCGCGGCCTCGGTCACGTTGGCAATGGGAATACGTTCGCATTGATCGTTTCCGGCCTCCGAAGCGGCCCGCGCCGGGATCAACACCCGGCGAAACCCGAGCCGGGAAGCCTCCCTGACCCGGAGGTCGAGCCGCGCCACGCCACGCACCTCGCCCCCCAAACCGACCTCGCCGCAAGCCGCGACATCGGGCGGAATCGGGCGATCAAGGCGGCTCGAAGCGAGGGCGAGACAGAGCCCAAGGTCCGCGGAGGGTTCGCTCACGCGAACGCCTCCAGCCACGTTGACGTAGACATCACGACCGACCACATCCACGTCGCTGCGTCGGTCGAGGACCGCGAGAAGAAGGGCCACCCGCCCATCTTCGATCCCCATGCTGGTTCGCCTCGGCGTCCCATAGGCGGCGCTCGCAATCAAGGCCTGCACCTCAACGAGCATGGGCCGGGTGCCCTCGAGCAGGGGCACGATGCAAGAACCCGGCGAGCCCAAGCTGCGCTCGGCCAAAAAATGCTCGCTCGGATTTTCAACCCCGGCGAGGCCCGAGGCATCCATGCAGAAAACACCGACCTCCTGGGTCGAACCGAAGCGATTTTTCAGCGCACGCAGCAGCCGGAAGGCGTGGTCGCGATCGCCCTCGAAGGCGAGCACTACGTCGACGAGATGCTCGAGTACCCGCGGACCCGCCAGGGAACCATCCTTCGTCACATGGCCCACCAAGATCAGCACGGCTCCGGTTTGCCGAGCCGCCGCCGAGAGGAGCGCCGCGCTCTCCCGAACTTGGGCCACGCTCCCCGGGGCCGACTCAACGCGCTCGCAGTGCATGGTTTGAATCGAGTCGATGACGACCAAGTCCGGGTCGAGTTCCTTCCAGTGCGCCGTGATCGCCTCGACCCGGGTCTCGGCGAGCAGACGGATCTCCCGGGGCACCTCGGCGAGACGGTCGGCCCGGAGCCGGATCTGGGCGGGGCTCTCCTCGCCGCTCACATAAAAGACGCGTCGACCCGCCTGCTGAACCCGAGCCGCCACCTGGAGGCTGAGCGTCGACTTACCCACGCCGGGCTCGCCCCCGAGCAGGATGACCGAGCCCGGAACCGCGCCTCCGCCCAGCACGCGATCAAGCTCGCCTATTTCGCACGCCAGGCGGGGAACTCCGCTGACTTCGATTTCACCGAGAGCCTGGGGCTTATTCCCAACGCTCGCGATCTCGGGGACTCCGGATGCAGCGCTCCCGATCACCTCTTCGACCAGGCTGCCCCAGCCCCCACAATCCGGACAGCGACCGAGCAGGCGGGGCTGCTGAGCCCCGCACTGGGTGCAGGCGTAGACGTTCCGGTGTTTGGCCATGGGAGCACTATAGAGCGAATTGAGAGTAAGCCTCTGTTTCCTAGAGGTTCGAGATCGAGAGATCCCCCAAGCCGAGACACCCTGATCCGTGCCAGCCTTGACTGCCCGCGCCTCGCCGAATGTCGCGGTTTGACGCAACCCGCGAACGCATCACGGCCACGTGCGTCATAAAATGCATGACGTGCGTTATATTTGCGTCAATAAATCGGCTAAGCCGGAAGTCGTCCTGCGTCATTTCTCAGACCTTTCCTCCGTCTCGGGTTTGACCATTTTGACGCACACTTCTCGTCCCTCTCCTCAACTAACCTATATTCCTAATTAATTCAGAGGCTTATGTCTTCGGAGAAGGGTTGGAAAATTCTCCTGTCGCCAATTGAGAAGCTTGCGGCGCGCGCGCGGCGATATTCACCATGCATCGAATTCTTGAGTTTCGCGTCACGTTTCGCGTCAACTTGCGTTATGGTGGATGGGGTTCAAGTTGAACAAGCTTGGCAACCGATAGGGCAGGAAAGCGGGGCGGGCTGAGCGTTATTTTCCCAGGCAAGGAGACGAACGGCGTGAGCGCCCTCGAAGAAGAACTGCAAACCCTGGAAATCAAGCTCAAGCGGCTGAAGATCGACTACGAGCATTATTTCCTGGGTAAACAGCCCCGGGAGCCGATCAATCTCCGCACCGAGGTCCAGAAACAGTTCGCCCGGCACTCGGGGGAGCCCATCCGCAATACCGCCCTCCGCTTTCGTTACAACTCGCTCAATTCGCGTTTCCAGGCGTTCAAACGCCAGTGGGATTCAATCCTGCGGCAGATCGACGCGGGGACCTACAAGCGCCACGTATTCCGCGCCAACCTGGCCGAGTCCGCTCGGGCGAATTCCAAGGCAGCGTCCCCCCAGGCTAAAACGAACCCGCGCGCCTCCCTTTTCGACGAGTATCGCAAGGCCGCCCAGGCCTGTGGCCAGGACGTAGCGGGCCTGACAGCGGACCGTCTGGCGACGGCTATCGCGCGCCAGGAAGCCGAGCTCAAAAATCGCCTGGGGTGCGAGCGGGTCAGCTTCCGGGTGGTGGTCAGCAACGGAAAAGTGAAGGTGAAGGCCTCGGCCCACCAAGGTTGATCCCGGACGGAAGCCCGAGCGACGCGCTCGGAAAGCCCGAACGGCTTCTCAATCCCGGGCGACGTTCTTCCAGTAGCTGTCCTTGGAGGCCAATTTCCCGCCGTCGACGGTATAGAGATCAACGGCCCGAACATCGAAAGCCCGGCCGTGCTCATCGATGCCGCAGATTCGAAAAGTCTGGATAATCCTCGACCCATCGCTGCTCACCCCAACATCGGAATAGCGAACTTCCTGCCAGTTCTTCTCCCGGGCAAGAAGCACCTCCAGCATTCCCTCTATGCCGGTTACGGTCTGGCCGTGCGGTCTTTCAGGGCCTTCATGGAGATGCCAGACGAAGTTTTCGCAAAGGCATCGGCGAAGCGCCTCGTCGTCCCTGGAAACAAAGGCTTGGCCGAAGCGCGCCATCAGTTCGTTTGCCTGGGCGTGACTGATCTCGGGGGATGAGCTCACTTTCACACTCCTACCAATTCGATGGTGCGCTCACGCAGGTTTTCCTGGCGAGTATATCCAAGTTGATCGAGACCATTTGAAGCCGTAGACTTTTCCTCTCGATCCGCGACAAAGGAGAACCCTCTCGGCTATGGAGATTGGCTTGCTCACGCTCGGGGACCACGTTCCCGACCCCCATACGGGCCAAAGGATCAGTCAGGCCCAGCGGCACAGTAATATTCTCCAATATATCCACCTCGCGGAGCCTCTGGGCTTCGATGCGCTCCTCTTGGGGGAGCACCATTTCAGCGATTTCATCGTTTCGGCCCCTCAGCTCTTCTTAGCCGAAGTCGCCGCCCGCACCGAAAACCTCAGGCTGGGCACCGCGGTCACCCTGCTAGCCCACCACGATCCGGTCCAAATCGCTGAGGACTTCGCGACCCTCGACGTCCTCTCCGGCGGGCGCGCGGAAATCATGGCGGGCCGGGGCGTTGAACCCGAAACCTACGCGCATTACGGCCAAGATGCGAGCAAGTCCCAAGACATGCTGCTCGAGGCAATTGACCTCTTGCGCCGACTGTGGACCGAGGAAGAGATCCACTGGCAAGGGACGTTTCGGCCGCCCCTCAAGGGTGTCACCCTTCAGCCACGGCCGGTCCAAACCCCCCACCCGCCGATTTGGATCGCTCCCGGCAGTCTCGAATCCGCCCTGCGCGCGGGAAAGCAGGGGCTCTGCATCGCGGTGACCCCCGCAGCCTGTGGGCTTCCCATGATGGGCGAGATGATCGCCAGCTATCGCGAGGCCTGGTCTGCCGCCGGCCATACGGGGAGGGGCCAGGTGGCTGCTTCCGCCCACGTCTACGTCGGCGATGGAAAAGAAGATGCCCTCGAGTATTTCAAGAGCTACCACGTCCCCTTTCAAAAATGGGTCTTCAGCCTGCGGACCGGCGGAGACCCGGCCACTCTGAAATTGCCGCCGCATACCCAGGACTTCACGGGACCTGACGCGGTGCCCATGGCGGGGGACCCCGCTTATATCCGCGACCGCTGCCTGGCCTGGAAGGAGCGCTTCGGCCTGGATCGGTTGATCGTCCAATTCGATCACGCGGGTCAACCGTGGGAAAAGGTCATGGGGTCGCTTCGAAGATTCTCCGAGCACGTGTTGGGAGAACTGCGATGAACCCTGGACTCGCGAGGGCGACCCTATGCTGAAAATCTGGGGCCGGGCGAGCGCCGTCAATGTGCAGAAAGCGATGTGGGCCGTGGGGGAAACCGGTCTGCCCCACGAGCGGATCGATGTCGGCGGAAAATTTGGCGGCCTCGACGAGCCCGCTTACGTGGCCAAGAATCCGAACCGGAGGGTTCCCACCTTGGAGGATGGCGAACTCATCCTCTACGAAAGCGGCGCCATCGTTCGCTACCTCGCGGCCAAGTACAGCCCCGAAGAACTTTGGAGCCAGGACGAGAAAGAACGGGCGCTCATCGACCAGTGGATGGAATGGACCGTCTCGACTCTCTACCCCGATTTCATCGCCCTCTTCTGGCTGGTCTTTCGCACACCGGTCGCCGACCGCGACGCCAAACGGATCGCCTCGGTCAATGCCGCGGCCAACAAGGCGTATCAGATTCTCGAAGACCACCTCGCCGACCGGGAATATCTCGTCGGCGATCGCTTTACGGCCGCCGATATTCCAGCGGGGATGACCCTCTACCGGTACTTGGAGATGAAGGAAATCGACCTTCCCCACCTGCCCAATCTACGCCGCTGGTATGCAGCGCTTTGCGAGCGCCCGGCCTACCAGACACACATCATGCTCGACTTCGAAGAACTCCGTGGGCGACTCGACTTCTAGCCGCCTTTCGGCACAGGGCAGTCCGAACCAGCCCCTCTGGGGCGGCACCATCCACCGGGGGCGAGCCGCATGCAGATCGACGTGAGCGCACAGCAGCAATTGCTGCCCGGAGTCATCTTTATCGTGATGCTCGCCGTGGGGATCGACCTCGAACGCCGACACTTCGAGCGCCTGTTCCACGCGCCCAAGGTCCCCGCCCTCGGGACCCTCATTCATTCGCTCACCTTTCCGGCGACGGCGGTCGCCCTGGTTTGGGCATCTCTTTACTTTGACCTGGGCCTTTCGGAGGCTTCCCTAATCGGCGTTCTCTTGATTGCCGCCTGCCCAAGCGGGGGGTTCTCCAACGTGCTCGTGCTCATCGCCCGGGCCAACCTCCCCCTCTCGGTTGTACTCACCACAATCTCGAGCCTCTTTTCTTTCTTCACGGTCCCTCTTCTCTTCTGGCTCTTCTCCGCTCTGATGCCATCGCTCTCGGGCGGGGTGCAACTCCCCGTGACCGAAACCCTCCTCCACCTTCTCGTCCTAATCGTTATTCCCATCGGCCTCGGCATGGGCTGGCGCCGATGGAAACCCGAATTCATCGGCGCGAACGTGGACCGGATGCAAAGCTACGCCCAGCGCTTGTTCTACGGAGTCCTGATTCTCTTGATCTATCAGGAATGGGAAGTGATGCGCGGCGGAATCGTCGAAGCCCTGCCCTGGTCGATCCTACTTTGCATCGTCACCCTGGCCCTCGGTTTTTTTTCGGCGCGCCTCATGGGCCTCGAACCCGATGACTGTGCGACCATCGCGATCGAGGCCTCGATTCGAAACCTCGCCGTGGCTCTCCTGGTCGCCGCCAATGTGATGCATCGAATGGACGTGGCCGTGCTCCCGAGCGTGTACATGCTGGCCGTGCTGTTGATCGCCCTGGCCTTTTCTTTCGCCTGGCGATCGCGCAAACGCGAACTGCCCACGCCTTGAAGCCGACCCCCCCTTGAACCCTTGGAGACCGAGCTCCATGGATCACGCTGGGGAAGCTCACTAGGGCAGCTGGGTATCTTTGCTGCTCTCGAAAGCGTCGGCCCCAATCGCGCCAGCGATTTGACTCACGGGCGCGAGCAGGAAGGTGTCGACAGGAGTCCCAGTGGCATTCGCTACGCGGTTCATGAGATGAAAGAGCGAACTCACCCCGACGGCATCGACAAAGGCTGCCTCGTTCATCGCCGCAACCATCTCGACCCTAACCGCGGCGACAGCCTCCCGATCCTCGGCCACCATCGCCTCGCATAAACGCACCAAGAGTTCTCCGTGGGGGACTCCGGCATCTCCACGTTGGCTTCCCGCAACAACTCCCAGGGCAACTTTTTGGTGACTGGCTTCGCCGCTCAGACCGAGCAGCACCGTATGGCTAGTCATTCAGTAGAAACATTCGTTCAGGGCAGAGGTTCTCGCGCCGATCAACTCGATTTGCAGGCGATCGAGCGACCAGTGCTGCGGGCCGAAATTATCGGCGAGTGCGCCCCCCGCGACATAGTGGGCATCGATCAGGGCCCACTGCATCGCTCTTTCGGCGGGAACTAGGCTGAGGGCCTTCCGAACATTGGGGACATCGACCTGGGTATCCGCAGGCAACCACGAGGGGTCGACCACCGGTGCGGTGGGGACCCAGTGCACGTTTGGGCCAGCGCCCTCTGGAAGCTCTTGGGAAATTTCGCCGCTCTGGGCGGGGGGCAGGGCGGGACGATTTGCGGACAAGGCATCGGCGAAGCGGTCGACCAAGTTGACCTGGGCCACGACGCCCACCAACTCGACATAGTGAGCGGCGCTCAGGCGATCCGGGACGAGGGCATCGTACCAGCCGCGAGTCAGGGTTCCGGGATGGTTGGTCAATCGCCAGATCACATCGATCGCCGCAGCCGGGAGCGGATGGCTCTCCGAAATCAAACCCTCGACCTGACTCGGTGCCGTCCAGGGCGGCAAGGCTTCGGCATCACGCGCGGATCGCACCTCTTCCACAATGGACAGGCGCTCGGCGGACGACCACCAAGTCCCGGGCGATCCCCAATGCCGAATAGCGGCCGCCTGGGATTCAAGGATCTCCTGCCGAATCGGCACTTCGACACCCGGGTAGATTTCTTCGGGGCTCATCGAGCGCCTCCTCCCTGCCTCAGGAAAAAAGCTAGCACCCCTATCCATCGCACGTCGCGCATCCCGAGATCAGCCAAAAAAAGTGCCCCCGACCGCAGGGGTTCGGGGGCCTATCCAGGGCATCGGGACCAGGGGCTGCTTTCGCGCTCAGCCGTGGTGACGCGAATGGGTCTCGATCATCACACTGGCGCGAACCATGGTCGATTCGACTTCGGCCCGGGTCTCTTCGCTGTTCAGCTCGTTCATAAGCTCCGCCAGTTCGCGCTCGGCTTCAGCATGGGTGTGTTGGGCGTGTTCGATATCGATCTCGTGGGCTTTAAAGCACTCGTCGACGAGAACGACGACTTGATTGGCGGTCAC
Source organism: Myxococcota bacterium (assembly GCA_028823175.1). Taxonomy (GTDB): domain Bacteria; phylum Myxococcota_A; class UBA9160; order UBA9160; family UBA4427; genus JAZXM01. The sequence continues at coordinate 22,113 of JAPKBZ010000040.1, read as the reverse complement.
CTGGGCAAAGCCGTCGCTGATCGCCGCCCACTCGGTTGTTCCATCGAGAAGGCGAATTTCCACAGGGCCAGGCTTGAGCGCCGTCAGAAATTTTTCGTGATTTTCCAGAACGCCGAAATCACCCTCGGCACCGGGAAGAACCACTTGCTCCACCGCCTCGGCGAAGGATTCGCCCTGGGGCGTGACGACGATGAGATCGAGGGACATAATTGAAACTCCCGTGTAATTCCCGGGGCGCGCCGCAATCGGCGCCCCCAAACTAATCGACTAGTCGGTGAGGCTCTTCGCCTTCTCCCGGGCCTCTTCGATGGTGCCCACCATATAGAAAGCCTGCTCGGGCAAATCATCGTGCTTGCCGTCGAGAATTTCGCGGAAGCCACGGATCGTATCTTCGAGGCGAACGTAGGTGCCGGGCGTGCCCGTGAACTGCTCTGCCACCGAGAAGGGCTGGGAGAGGAAGCGCTGAATCTTACGCGCTCGGGCCACGGTGATCTTGTCCTCTTCGGAGAGCTCGTCCATACCGAGAATGGCGATGATATCCTGCAGGTCCTTGTACTGCTGCAAGGTCTTCTGGACCTCTCGGGCCACGGCATAGTGATCCTCGCCCACGATCTGAGGATCGAGGATGCGAGAGTTTGAATCCAGCGGATCCACCGCGGGGTAGATACCGATCTCAGTCAGGGCCCGGTTAAGCACCGTCGTCGCATCGAGATGGGTAAACGCCGTGGCGGGAGCGGGGTCGGTGAGATCGTCGGCCGGCACGTAAATCGCCTGAACCGATGTAATCGATCCCTTCTTGGTCGAGGTAATTCGCTCCTGAAGCTCGCCCATATCCGTGGCCAGGGTCGGCTGGTAGCCCACCGCCGAGGGAATTCGTCCGAGCAAGGCCGAAACCTCGGAGCCCGCCTGGGTGAACCGAAAGATATTGTCGATGAAAAGGAGGACGTCCTTGCCCTCTTCGTCGCGAAAATATTCCGCTGCGGTCAGCGCTGAAAGACCCACCCGAGCGCGCGCTCCCGGCGGCTCGTTCATCTGGCCGTAGATCAGCGCCGTCTTCTCAAGCACGGTCGAGCCATCGGCGAGGACGGCCTCGGCCATTTCATTCCAGAGATCGTTGCCTTCACGGGTGCGCTCACCCACCCCGCCGAACACCGAGTACCCCGCGTGTTCCTTCGCGATGTTGTTGATGAGTTCCATGATCACAACCGTCTTGCCCACTCCTGCACCACCGAAGAGGCCAACCTTGCCGCCCTTCGGATACGGACACACAAGATCAACGACCTTGATACCGGTCTCGAGAATTTCGACGGCCGTGGATTGATCGACGAACTTCGGTGCCGGTCGATGGATGGGATACCTCATCTTGGCATCCACCGGTCCGCGCTCATCCACGGGCTCGCCGATGACGTTCATGATCCGGCCGAGAGTTTCGGGCCCAACGGGAATAGAAATCGGCTCCCCGGTGCTCCGCACGCTTTGACCGCGTCTGAGTCCGTCGGTTGTGTCCATGGCGATGCAGCGAACCGTATTCTCGCCGAGGTGCAGAGCGACCTCGACGACGAGGTTGTCCTCGCGATCGTCGATCCCGGCGTTGCTGGTGCGAAGCGCCGTCATAATTTCGGGGATCTCTCCGGGCGCGAACTCGACGTCCACGACGGGGCCCATGACCTGTACGATCTTACCGCTCTCCATGCTTTATCTCCTTGACCTTGGTCCGGCTCGATCCCGATGATTCGGGAGGGCAGACGATTCGTTGCTCGGGCCACTGCCCGAGTGCATTTACTCCAGTGCCTGGGCACCTGTGATAATTTCGACGAGTTCGCTGGTAATCGCGGCCTGACGGGCGCGGTTGTATTCCAGGGTCAGATTCTCGATCAATTCCTCGGTGTTCTTCGTCGCGTTTTCCATGGCGGTCATGCGAGCCGCGTGCTCACCCGCCTGATTTTCGAGAAGGGCCCGGAAAACTTCGACCTCCACCGCCTTCGGAACGAGAACCTTCAAGAGGCGCGCGGCGTCGGGCTCCACCTCGTAAGGGGCCTGATCTGTTTCGGCCTCGGCACCCTCGTCGTTGGGGGGCACGAAAGGGAGCAGGGAAACGAGCTTGACCGGCTGGGCAATCATCGACAAAAATTCATTATGCACAATGATGACCTGGTCGATCTCTCCGTCCTCAAAGGCCTCGATCAAGGACGAAGCGACCTGCTTGGCCTCGACGTAGTTGACCTTGGGGCCCACGGGCCGAGCGGTCTTAACGCTCCCGCCTCGGTCTCCCTTGAAGTAGTCGGCCGCCTTCTTGCCCACGATGGTGAGCGAAATCTCGCTGCCCGCGCGACGCTTTTTCGCTATCAGTCCTTCGGTCGCCTTCAAGACCTGGCTATTATACGCACCCGCCAAACCCCGATCCGAGGTGATCACAAGGATCCCCACTCGCTTGATCTCTTCGCGCTGCTCGAAGAGCGGATGACTGGCCTCGGCACTGCCCACTTCCTCGAGCGTTTCCCGCATGCGCTGGGCGTAGGGACGCGCAGCTTCGATGGCTTCCTGGGCACGGCGCAATTTCGCCGCAGACACCATCTTCATCGCACTGGTGATCTTCTGAGTCGACTGGATACTCGTAATCCGTCGCTTGATATCGCTTAGTATGGCCAAGGGTCAGGCTGCCTCTTCCGAGCTCCCGCCACTCTTCGACGGTTGGAAGATCTTTGCGAACTCGTCGAGAGCGCCTATGAGCTTCTGCTCGGTTTCGTCGGAGAAAGCACCGCTCGACGCGATCTCTTGGAGAATGTCCGCGTGGCTCGAGCCCATCCATTCGAGCATCTCCTGCTCGTAACGTTCGATATCCGCGAGATCGTAGGCGCGAATCCAGGAGTCGCGCTTGGACTGCGGGGTCGATGCGTAGATCGCAACCACCTGCTGCTCCATCGCGAGCGGGGAGTACTGCGGCTGCTTGAGCATCTCCGTCTGGCGTTCACCGTTGGCGAGCTGCTCCTGAGTCGCCTTGTCGAGGTCACTTCCGAACTGGGCAAAGGCCGCCATCTCACGATACTGAGCCAGGTTGAGCTTCAGTTGACCCGCCACGGATTTGGTCGCCTTGGTCTGAGCCGCACCGCCCACCCGGGAAACCGAAAGACCCACGTTGATGGCGGGGCGCTGGCCCGAGTTGAAGAGGTCGGTCTCGAGGAAGATCTGCCCGTCGGTAATGGAAATGACGTTGGTGGGGATATAGGCCGAAACGTCGCCCGCCTGGGTTTCGATGATGGGCAGAGCCGTCAGGCTTCCCCCCCCGAGATCGTCCGAGAGCTTGCACGCCCGCTCGAGGAGCCGCGAGTGCAGGTAGAAGACGTCTCCGGGGTAGGCTTCGCGCCCCGGCGGACGGCGCAGCAGGAGCGAAAGCTGGCGGTAGGCCACAGCCTGCTTGGAAAGGTCGTCAAAGACGATCAGTGCGTGGCGCCCCGAGTTGAGAAAGTGCTCGGCAATCGAGCAGCCCGTGTAGGGCGAGATGAACTGCAGCGGAGCCGGGTCGGCAGCCGTCGCGGCGACCACCACCGTGTACTCCATGGCACCCTCCTGGGTCAGGCGATCGACCACCTGGGCCACAGTGGACTGCTTCTGGCCAATGGCGACATAGACACAGAAGACGTCGGTTTCCTTCTGGTTGATGATGGTATCGATAGCCACCGCGGTTTTTCCGGTCTGGCGGTCACCGATGATCAACTCGCGCTGTCCCCGGCCGATGGGCACCATGGCGTCGATCGCCTTGATACCCGTGGCGAGAGATTCGCTCACGGACTTCCGGGCCACGATGCCCGGCGCCTTGATCTCGACCAAGCTGGTCTTGTCGCTGCCGATCGGGCCCTTGCCGTCGATGGGATTGCCCAGGCCGTCCACGACCCGACCAAGCATTTCGTCGCCCACCGGCACCTCGATGATACGGCCGGTTCGTCGAACCAAGCCCCCCTCCTTGATGGAGTGGGAGTTGCCCATGACCGCAACGCCGACATTATCCTCTTCGAGGTTCAGAACCATTCCGCGAAGTCCGCCGTCGAATTCGACCAGCTCGCCTGCGAGGGCATTGGCCAGACCATAGACCCGGGCGATTCCGTCGCCTGCACTCAGGACGGTGCCCGTTTCGGCGACGTCAATCTCGCGGTCGTATTCCTTGATCTCACGTTTGAGAATGTCGGTGATTTCACCGGCCTTGATATCCATGCTCAGGATCCCTTCATCAAATTGGCACGCAGCTGGCTCAGCTGAGTGCGAAGACTTCCGTCGATCACCAGGTCGCCCACCGTCGCGATGGCGCCCCCGATCAAGCTTGGGTCGAGTTCAACTTCGAGACGAACCCGTCGTCCCGTCCGATCTGACAGCGCGCGCTGCAAGCGCTGTTCGCGATCTTCATCGAGTGGACTTGCTGAACGCACCTGAGCCGTCAGCAACCCGTCGTTCTCATCGGCGAGTCGATTGAACTCGTGGACGATCTCGGGCAAATCGATCAACCGCCGGCGGTCGATAAGATAAGCGGCGAACTTCTGCAGGGTCGATGAAAACGAAGCCTGCCTGGCCAGCCCGCGGAGCACCGCCTTGCGCTCATCGGCGGGATGCAGCGGAGTCAGAAGAACGTCTCGTAGATTCGGGTTCTCTGCGAGCAGATCGGCGAGGCCGTTGAGCTCCATGCGCAGCGCGGGCAGCTCCTGGGATTCCCGGCCCAGGGCAAAGACTGCCTTTGCGTAACGAAGTGCTGCTTTTGATGACATTGCTCGCTCTCTTACTGCCCGTTGGCGTCCTAGTCGCTCAGACGCTCCGGCTCTGGTTATCCGATCGGGGCTCGACCCGTGTGATGAATTCGTCGAGCAAGCGCTGGCGGTCGGCATCGCCCACCTGCTCTTCCAAGATTTCAGCCGCCAGTTCGACGGCCAGCCCGGCGGCCTCTTCCCTCAGCTCCCGCTTCGCGCGAAGCAGTTCCTGGTCCGCGGCTTCAAGCGCGTCGGATTTGATTCGCTCCGCCGCCTCGCGCGCTTTCGCCAGAATTCGCTGGCCCTCTTCTTCGGCACGCTGCTTCGAGGTGGCCCGGATCTCATCGAGCTGTGCCTCGAGATCGGCCAGCTTCGCTTGAATCTCCGTTTGGCGGGCTTCCGCGGTGTTCAATAAAGCGGCGGCCTCTTCGAGGTCGCTCTTGATCTGGTCCCGCCGACCGACGAAATAAGCCTTCACCGGTTTGCGCGCGACCAGAAAGAGAACGATCGCCAAGAGGAGAAAGTTCCCGACCTGATAGAGGAGGCTCGTCACGGGATCCATTCCCCCGCCGCTCGCGGCCAGGGCGGCTCCGGGAGCGAATGAAAGAGCCGCGAAGACAACCGCAGCAAAACGCGAGACTCGCTCCATCAAAGATCCCTCCCGATCACACGGGTCGCCACGGCCCGGGCAATGTCCCGGCTGGCTGCGTTCAAGCCTTCGCGGGCGCCGAGAAGCGCGGCCTCGAGCTCGGAGCGCGCGTGCTTCACCTTGGTCTCGGCCTGGGCGCGGGCTGCTTCGGCCATTCTCAGCTGCTCTTCGCGGGCGTGGCCCAAGTGGTTCTTGCGATCGGTATCCGCCTCGGCTCGCACTTCCCGAATCGACGATTCGTAGCGCTGAAGAAGTGCGTCGCTCTCCTCTTCGACTTCTCCGGCGCGCTGCCGGGCGCCAGCCACCCGCCGAGTGCGATCGTCGAGGGCAGCGAAGATCGGCTTGAAGATCATCGCATTAGTGATGAAGACCAGACTCAGAAAAAGCAGTATCCGGGCCAGGAAGGTCTCGGGGTTGGGAAAGAGGTTCAACTTGTCCGAGGCGTAGGCGGGTGCGGCAAGGCCAACGAGAAGAACCACTAGGACAGGGGCGAGCATTGGACGCGCCGCGATGCCGACCTCCCGGGCGACCGAGCGCCGGCTTGCCGGCCGAGTCGACTGTCCATTCCTCTGCGTATGCATCTTGTCTCCCGGCTCGGCCCTTGAGGCCGGCCCGCGTTCACTGGCTCGGTGTGGATAGCTTGCGTGGTTGGTTTCCCGGCTTTGCCCGGGCATCGCTCGTCTCTCTTGCGCTCGTCTCTCTTGCGCCCATCACTCTTGCGCCCATCACTCTGGCCGACGAGCCACTACCCCTGACCGGTTCGCCGGGTGGAAGCCCGATCGAACCGGTGGTTTCGCACGTGACGTGAGCGGCCATTTCCCGCCCACGTTTTGCCTCACGCTGCTTGCCCCATGCCGAACGTCTCTCGGTGCCAAAGGCGTCCGTCGAGCGGTGCCATGAGGGAGCGCGATTCCGCCCGGAGGCCGAGTCGCGGCGACCGGGATTCTTGCATATGTGTGCGGAGATTCAAGGCGATTTGGATTCGGGGGATCCTTCGCCGTCCAACGGGCCCACCCGACACGGGCCCTCGAGCAGCGCACCCTCGGCAACGCTCACCCGGGGGCTGCTCAAGGTGCCACGAAGCGTTGCACCCTCCTCGAGGCACGCGCGCTCGAGGGCGACGACCTCGCCCTCGATCCGGCCCGCGAGGGTCAGGCTCTCCGCCCGAACGGAGCCCTGGATTCGGCCCTCGGGACCGACCGTGAGGCGGCCCGCGGCCTCGATGGGACCGACCACTTCGCCGTGGACGGCTTTCTCACCGCGGAAATAGACCCGCCCTTCGAATCGGCCGCCCTCGGGCACCAGCACCTCTTCGGGCAATTCAGTCCGGCCCCGGGGCCCCGGCATCAGCGGTCCCCCATTAAAAGCGAGAGGATGCGCTGAAAATCCTCGGGGTCGAAATAATCGATTTCGATGCGCCCCTTCTGGGCGCCTCCCCGGAGCCTGACCTTCGCCTGGAAGCGCCGCTGCACAACCTCGAGGGCCTGGGCCAGGTTCGGGTCCACGGGCGCCCTGCCGGCGCCCTCGTCGGGTTTGGCGCTTTGTCCCCCGGAGCGCGCGGATTTCTCCGCAGCACGAACCGACAAGCCCTGCTTGATGATCTGGTCGCGCAAACGACCCCGGCGGGGCGGGTCGGAAACCTGCAGCAGGGCCTTGGCGTGCCCCATGCTGAGCCGCCCCTCCTCGAGATCCTCCTGAATGTCCCGGGAGAGTTCGAGAAGTCGCAGGTGGTTCGCGATGGAGGAGCGATCCTGGGAGACCTTGCGCCCGATTTCCTCCTGGGTGCAGCCCCCCTCTGCCAGGGCCCGATAGGCATGGGCCAGTTCGAGGGGATTCAGATCGTGGCGCTGGACATTCTCGACAATGGCGACCTCGAGCCTCGTCTGCGCCGTAAGTTCGGCCACCACCGCGGGGATCGTCTCGAGACCCGCCGCTCGACTCGCCCGAAAGCGGCGCTCGCCCACGATGAGCTCGTAACGCTCGCCGATCCGCCGGACGACAACCGGCTGCAGAACCCCGTGTTGCATGATCGACGACGCGAGGCTTTCGAGTTCCCCGGAGTCGAAGCGGCGCCGAGGCTGATCGGGATTCGGATCGATCAGATCAACGGGCAGCTCGGCGTAAAGCCCCTGATCCGGGGCTTTAAGGGGCTCTTCCTCGTAGACACGGTTATGTGTAACCGGGGGAGGTGCGCTCGCCGGGGTCGCTCGGGCGGCGCCATTATCGCCCGAGATCAGCGCGCCAAGACCGCGTCCCAAAGCCCTACGTTTATCGCTCATCGTTGCCTCCGGTTTGAGGGGATTGTTCGTCCGCCGAGAGAAGCTCTGCCTCGGCGCCGAGGGCCGGGTTGTCGGCAACGCCGTGCCGCCGCAGCAGCTCCTCGGTGAGCTGTAAGTAGGCGACTGCACCCCGGGAGTGGATGTCATAGAGGAGGATCGGCAACCCATGGCTGGGGGCCTCGCCCAGGCGAACGTTTCGGGGGATGCACGTCTTAAAGACGCGGTCGCCGAAATGCTCGCGCACCTCGGCCTCGACCTGGCGGCTCAGGTTATTCCGCGGATCCACCATGGTGAGCACGATGCCCTCGAGAGCGAGTCGCGGGTTGAGCTGGGCGCGCACCAAGTCGGTGGTCTCCATCAAACGCGCCAAGCCCTCGAGCGCGTAGTATTCGCACTGGAGCGGAACCAGGATGGAGCCCGCCGCGGTCAGGGCGTTGATGGTCAGGATTCCGAGGGAGGGAGCGCAGTCGATGATGACGTAGTCGTATCGATCCAGGGCCGGGGCGAGGCTGAGCTCCAGCCGCCTTTCGCGCCGCTCGATGTTGACCAATTCGATCTCGGCCCCCACGAGATCTGGCCCGGCGGGCACCAGACTCAGGTAGTCGAGGTCGGTGGCCTGGGTGACCTCGGACAACGAACAGTCGCCCACCAGGACATTGTAAATGTGCTGTGTTGGTTTCACCTCACCCAATGCGCTGCTCGCATTTCCCTGAGGGTCGAGGTCGATGAGCAGGGTACGGCGCTCGGAAGCGGCCAGACAGGAGGCCATACTCACGGCGGTCGTCGTTTTGCCGACGCCCCCCTTCTGATTCGCAACTGCGATGACCCGTGCAGCCGACATTCCCGACCTCTACCCCCCTCAGCGCGATGTAGCACAGCCCCCGGCCCTCATGCAGGGTGTTATCCGAAGCACCAAGTGCAAAGCGCCACAAGGCCCATGAAAACCGCGCTTGCCGCGCCTTGGGTCAGCCCGAACTGCGACGACACCACCATAGGGTTCGCCCCAGCGGGTTTCCGGGGGCAGCATAGGCATGCTGGCCCGATTCCGCGATGAGCGCGTGCGGCCCCGGGTTCGGCGGCTCGGGACCGCCTGGAATCACGAGAAAGCCGCCCGGCTCGAGCCAGGCCATGCCCCAAGCGAGGACCTGCTCGGGAGGAGCCACCGCCTGGGCGATCACCAAACCCGCTCGAGTCGGCGAGAGCTCTTCGATCCTTCCGAGGCGCGTCTCCAGATTCGAGACTTCGAGCTGCCGACGAATGGCCCGCTGGAAATGGTTTCGGCGCTCCCGGCTATCGACCAGGACCACGGAGAGCTCGGGTCGCGCGATCGCGATGGGAGCTCCGGGAAAGCCGGCCCCTGAGCCCAGATCGACGAGAACTCCATCGTGGCCGGCCTCGGTTTGCGAATCGACCGCGACCATAAGTGCGAGCGCATCGACGACCAGGTGTCGCATAGCGGCGAGGACCGTCCTGTGGCCCGTCAAATTGGTGCTCCGGCCCCAGCCGACCACCATTTCGGCCAACTCGAGCAGGCGAGCGACCTGAGCCTCGTCGAGCGTGAGATTCAACTCGGCCAGCGCTTCGGTGAGACCTTCGCCGGCTTCAGCCCGATCTTGGCCCGGGTCGCCTCTCCTGTTTTTGGATGAGGTCGAAATGGCAACGTTCCACGTGGAACACCCCGAATCGAGCCGAGCGATGTTCCACGTGGAACATGCTCGGCGTCGGGGTGGGGTTTGCCCGCCTAGGACTGGGCTCCCTGGGCTTCCGCGTACTCAGAGGCGCCTTCGGGCACTACGAGCACCTGACGGTAGCGGCCCTCGCCCATGCTCATGGTGGCGATCTTGTCGACTTCGCGTAGAGCGACGTGCACAATCCGCCGATCCTTCGGGTTCATGGGGTCCAGAGCCACCGAACGGCCGGTGTCGGAGGCCCGCTCCGCCGCCTTGCCCGCCAAGGACGCCAAGGACGATTCGCGTTCGTCGCCTTCACCATCGGTGTCCAGAACGACTCGGCCGCCATCGGGGGAAGCCTGCTTGGCCGCCTGGTTGGCCAGCAATTGGAGGGCCTCCGCCGTGCGTACGCCCCCGGCGGAGAGCGCCGTTGAAGCGGCCCCTCGCAGCTGGATGACGGTCAAGTCCGAGCCCTCTTCCCGGGTTTCGGTCATTTCGAAGTCGCCCAGGCCCATTCGCTCGAGAACCCCGAGGACGAAGTTTCCGACCGCACTCAGGTCGCCCGAGGCCGTTCCCTTGGACTCCTGCGGCTCGCTGGGTGCGGCTACGACCGCCGCGCCCTCGTCGCTCCGCTCCGGGGCCGCCGACGCCGACGCCGACGAGTCGCCTCGCTCCCCGCCCCGGGGTCGACCGCCGCGATCTCCACGACCACCTCGGTCGCCTCGGTCGCCTCGGTCTCCACGCCCACCTCGGTCGCCTCGGTCGCCTCGCCCACCTCGGTCACCTCCTCGGTCGCTTCGGCCTCCGCGGTCGCCTCCTCGGCCCCCGCGTGAACCACCGTCGTCTCCGGGCTTGCTTCCCGGCACGACACCCTTCGGGAACGCGACGATTGCCGATCGGCCCTGAAGGCCCGCAACCGAGAATTCATCCGCGACGCAGATCTTCAAGTCGCTCGTTTCGATACCGTAAAATCGAGCTGCGCTCGCTTTCGCTTCGTCGACGCTATCGCCAACGAATTCGTTCGCTTCAGTTTTTCGATCGTACATGGGGAAACCTCTTTCGCTTGGGGGGTATTGGAATGCCTCAATGGCTCAGGCGGCCGCCGCTTGCATCTTGCGACGAACCAGAAGTTGGTGCCCGATTCCGAGCAGGTTGCTCACCAGCCAATAAAGCACCAGGCCGGACGGAAACGTGTAAGAGATGAAGAGCATCATGCCCGGCATCATGATCAGCATCATCCGGGCCTGGGTCGGATCCATGCCCGTCTGGGGCATCATCTTCTGCTGGCCGAACATGGAAGCCGCCATGAAGATAGGAAGCAGGCGCACGGGCAAGTCGACCCCAGGAAGGGTGAAGAGCGTCGCCGGCGCGGACAAATCGTTGATCCAGAGCATAAAAGGCGCATGGCGAAGATCGATCGAACTTTGCAGTGCGTAAAAAAGACCAATGAATACGGGTAGTTGAAGAACCATAGGCAAACATCCCCCGAGGGGGTTGACGCCTGTCTCCCGATAGAGCTTGAAGGTTTCTTCGGACTGCTTCTGGCGGTCGTCTTTGTATTTCTCCTGGAGTTCCTTGATGCGCGGCATCAGCTCCCGCATCCGCTCCGAGGACTTCATCTGGCGGGCCATAATCGGCCAGGTCGCCAGCCGCACCATGATCGTCAGGGCGATGATCGCGAGCCCATAGTTGGGGATGACGCGATGAACCATCTGCAGGGCCCAGCCGAAGAACGCGGTCAGCGGGGCAACCCAAGACCAGCCCTGGCTGATCGTTTTATTCATCTCGTAACCGGTCTCGCTCAGCAGAGCCGGTTCCTTGGGCCCGAGGAAGACCGCGTACTCGTGGACGAAGCGCTCGCCTGGGGCGAGCCGGGGCGTTCGCGCCGAAAGCCGAGTGGCCACCAGCTTGCCCTGTTCGATGGGCATAAAATCCACCGAAGTCGCCCCGGGATCCGACGGGATCACGACTCCGCTGAAATAGTGCAGATCCATCCCCGCCCACTGCACCTCGGAACTCGCTGAATAGGGCCCCTCGTCGCCTCCGAAGAAACCCCCGAAAAAGCCACCGCCCCCCACCGAAGCCAGCAGTTCGCGCTCGACCTCGCCTTGGGCCAGAGCCACCAAGGAGGCCTCTCGATAATCCGGGCGGTCGTTCGCCGCCAGGGGGACGAGCAAACTCAGCTCGGGGTCGATGGACGCCGTTGTACCGTTATGAATCTCGATCGCCACGTTCATCGCATAGCCGTCGCTCGGCTGCTGATAGGTCTTCCGTACCTCGATCCCGCCGCGCTGAAGCACGAAGACAACCTCGGAAGCGTTCGCACTTTCCACGGCGTAAAGCGCGTCCCCCAGATCTCCATAACCGAGATCGTCGAGGGGCGTCGCTAGGAAACCCGGCGCGGATCTCGGCAGGTCGATGAGGTCGACGTGTACCTCGCCCCGGGGCGTCTCGTAATAGTCCTTGATCCGCCAGTCCTCGAGAAGACCCCCGCGGTTGGTCAACTCTACCCGTACAGTCTCGGACTCAAGAAAGCCCGTCCAAGCCGCAACCGCTTGGGTATCGCCCGGCAAAATCGGCGCCGAAGCCGCCTCGCGACGGCTATCCGATCCTTTGCGAACGCGTTCGCTCGTGCCCGATTCGCTCTCGTCGCTCTCTCCACTCTCTTTGAACTCGAACTCCTGCCTCGCCTCGACGATCTCGGCCTTGGCCTCAGCTCGCTCTGCGGCCGCGCGCCTTTCGGGTCCGCGCACTTCCTCTTGCCAGGCGAGCCAGCCCGAGAAAACGGCCATCGATAGGGCGAATGCCAGAAGTAGGTTTCGGTCCAAGAATCAGCCTCGAGAAACCGGGTCGTAACCACCGGGGTTGAAGGGATGACAGCGCCCAAGTCGGCGGGCACCGAGCCACAGGCCACGGATCGGACCGTGCACCTCGACGGCCTCCGCGGCATAGCAAGAGCAACTGGGCTCGAAACGGCAGGCGGGACCCAGCCAGGGAGACAGCCACCGATGCCAAAACTTCAGCGTGGCCACAAGCCAGCGAGCCGCCGGACTCAGAGCCTCGACCGCCGAGGCGGGGCGCTCCACCGCGCTTGCCCGCTCTGTCGTTGGCCGCTCTATCGTTGGCCGCTCTATCGTTGGAAAGGTGTCTTCCATTGCCTCTTTGCCCGCGCCCATGTTTTTTCAAGGGCCAGGTCGATGGCGGCCCCGCCGTTCAATCGCTTCGCCTTGGGGCGTGCGATCACCACGAGGTCCAAGGACTCCGGCAACAGCCCCCGTTGACGGCGAAACCAGTCGCGAACGCCTCGCTTGATCCGGTTGCGCACCACCGCGTTTCCAACCTTGCGGCTGACACTGATCCCAAGACGCCTACTCTCCGCAGCTTCACCCGCCGTCGCCAACAGCACGAATTCGCTGCTCGCCACGCGTTGTCCGCTGCGAGAGATCCGGTTGAAATCCCGGGAGTCTCGCAATCGGTCCGCCCGCGCGAAGCGGCCGGTCTCGGGAACCACGACTATTTGGACGCGACGGTGACTGCCAGACGCTTACGCCCCTTGGCCCGTCGACGCTTCAAAATCGCTCGACCCGCACGGGTCTTCATACGTTCCCGGAATCCGTGCTTCCGGAGTCGCTTAATGCGACTCGGCTGATACGTTCTCTTCATGATTAAGAAACTTTCGTTTCGAGGGTTGGCCCGACGGGCGCAACGCGGTGAACGACTTGAACCCGCCCCTGGCGAGCTCCGCTATCCACACACTAATTCCAAATTGATCTACTCTTAATTCGCCTGGTTCTGACCTAACTCGCGGCGGGCCGCCGTGGCAGACATCGGGGGCGCGCAAAACTCGCCACCCCAATGATCCAAATGACATCCTACGAAAACCAAACCCGCGGCTCCGAAGGAGGCGGATCCTAGCCACCCACCTCGATGCTTGCCAATCCCCCTATCTTTCCTTCGATCATCCAGGGGGGTCAAAAGGTCTTCCGAGCGTGTTCACTCTCTGCAAAGCTCATGGTAAGCTTGAACAAAGCTTTGCTCTTTTGTCCCAACGCACCGTTCGAAAAAAACCCCCCGAGAGGAATCGACATCTCTCTGACAAACAAGAAAGTCCTATAAAAACAGATACTTAAGTAGTTTTTATCCGCTTTCTTGCTGACTATTAAGACCACTATTCTTTAAAAAAATCTAAAAAACAGAGAAGAGGTCGAGAGATGAAACTCACCATCGAAAAATCCGAACTGCTGAAGGCGCTTGGCCGACTTCAGGCAATCGTCGAAAAACGGAACTCCATGCCCATTCTGGCCAACGTTTTGCTCGACGCGACCCAGGATGGGGACCGGGGAACGCTCCAATTCTCGGCCACGGATCTCGAGGTGGGAATTCGGGCTATCCAGCCGGTCGAGGTCAGCAAACCCGGGTCTCTGACCGTGGCCGCCAAAAAGTTTTTCGAGATCGCCCGAGAGCTCCCCGATGAGAAGGTACAGCTTGAGGCCACCCCCAACTCCTACCTGGACATCCGCTGCGGCCGAGCCCATTTTACCCTGGCGGGCACCGCCGCCGAGGAATATCCCTCCCTTCCCGAGTTCTCTCCGGAAAACCCGGTCACCCTGCCCGCCGAAATCCTTTCGGGCATGATCGAACGGACGATGTACGCCTCCTCGGTCGATGAGACCCGTTACAACCTGAATGGGGTCTATTTCGAGGTTCAGGACGAGCAGGCCAAATTGCGGATGGTGGCGACCGATGGGCACCGACTCGCGATGGTCGATCGAGCGATCCCGGCGACGGCCGACGGCCTCAAGGGCGGGGTGATTATACCACGAAAGGGCCTCGCGGAGCTCAAGAGGCTCCTCGATGAAGATGACGCGACCGAAGTCGAACTCGCCTTCGAGGGCAATAATGGCATGGCTAGAAAGGGAGACGTCACCCTGGTCATGCGATTGATCGAGGGCGAATTTCCCAACTACCAACAGGTCATCCCCTCGGAGCCCGGTGTTCAACTCGTGATGAATACCGAGCGTCTGACCCAAGCGCTACGGCGAGTGGTGCTGCTCTCCTCCGAGCGCAGCCGGGCAGTCAAGCTCGAAATCAGCAATGGCGAGGCCGTCGTCACCTCGAATAACCCCGACCTAGGGGATGCTCGGGATGAAATCGACGTTGATTATGCCGGCGAAACGCTCTCCATCGGTTTCAACGCTCGCTATGTCCTCGATGCTCTGAACTCGCTTCACAGCAAGGAAGTTCGCCTCGGGATCCAGGGAGATCTGTCCCCGGCGTTACTCGTCCCGACGAACGACGAAGACTCTTTGGCGGTGGTGATGCCGATGCGGATCTGACCCCCGCCCCGGTTATCCGAAAAGCGCTTATCCCCCGAGGGGGAAACGAGTGTTGACAGGCCCGGGAAGGCGCGATTTCCAAGACTTCTGGGCTTGCTTTTTAATGGGCCCTTCAAGCGCGCCAAGTGGGCGAGAAGTAAAGAAAAACGGATTCCGAGAGGCTTTACGGCCCCCGCCATCTTCAGTACCCTAGGGCGGAGTTCAGGGGGTTCCGGAGATCTTGGGATCATCGAGCCAGAATGGCTTCTCCCTGTCCTTGAAAAGAAGCCCGCGAAAGCCCCGGTGGGCGTCTTCGAGATGTGCGCTAGGCGGAGTTGAGAGGCCGGAGCCGAGGGGCTTCACGCTAGAAATCGAGTCATCTCCGAGCCTGGTCCTCAGCCCCACACTCAGGCGACAGTTTCGCTCGCAAGTTCAGCGGGGATGGGAACCACAACCGATCATGGTCCAGGGAAAAATCATTTAGTGAGCTACGACGCCAGTTCTATCGAAGTCCTCGAGGGTCTTGAGCCCGTTCGTAAGCGCCCCGCGATGTATATCGGCACCACCGGCCCGGGCGGTCTCCACCACTTGGTCTACGAAGTCGTCGATAACTCGATCGACGAAGCTCTCGCCGGTTATTGCAGCGAGATCCATATCCAGATCCATCCGAATAACAGCATCACCGTACGCGATAACGGCCGCGGGATCCCCACCGGCGAACATCCCATCGAGAAACGATCGGCGTGTGAAGTCGTTATGACAACGCTCCATGCCGGAGGCAAGTTCGACGAGAACAGTTATAAGGTTTCGGGCGGTTTGCACGGCGTGGGTATTTCCGTCGTCAACGCCCTCTCGATCGAACTCGACCTTGAGATTCGTCGGGATAGCAAGATCTGGACACAGAGCTACAAGCGCGGCGCGCCGATGAGCCCGCTCAAGGAAATCGGCGAAACCGACGAGACCGGCACTTGCGTGACGTTTCTACCCGATCCCGAGATCTTCAGCGAAATCAATTTTTCCTTCGACATCCTCTCACAGCGTCTGCGCGAGCTTTCCTTTTTGAACGCCGGTGTCCGTATCGTCATCCACGACGAGCGAGACGATAAGAGTCACGATTTCTGTTATCAGGGTGGGATCGTTTCGTTCGTCGAGCATTTGAACAAGGCCCGCTCCCCTCTGCACCAGGAGCCGATCTTTATTTCAGATACTCGGCCCCTGACCGAGCGAGGTACGGGAGAGGTCTCGGTCGAAATAGCCCTCCAATACAACGATTCGTACAACGAGGCGGTCTACTCGTTCGCGAATAATATCAACACCGTCGAGGGCGGCAGTCACCTCGTCGGTTTCCGTACGGCTTTGACCCGGACGATCAATCGATATATCGGGTCGACCCAGAAGCCCAACGCCAAGGGCGAAAAGTTCTCGGTCACGGGTGATGATCTGAGGGAGGGCCTGACCGCCGTCATTTCGGTGAAGCTTCCGCAGCCCGAATTCGAGGGCCAGACCAAGACGAAGCTCGGGACCGGAGAGGTTCGAGGGATAGTCGAGTCGATCCTTTATAAGGAGCTGTCGAGGATCCTCGAGGAGACGCCGAAAGTCGCGAAGCCCATTATCGACAAAGTCGTCGACGCCGCGAAGGCTCGTGATGCGGCTCGAAAGGCGAGGGATCTGGCCCGCCGAAAGGGCGCGCTTTCCGATTTCAGCCTGCCGGGAAAGCTCGCGGACTGTCAGGAGAGGGACCCCAAGCTCTGCGAGATCTTTCTTGTCGAGGGCGAATCCGCTGGCGGTACAGCCAGGCAAGGACGCTTGCGAGCGACTCAGGCAATCCTCCCCCTGCGCGGAAAGATTCTCAACGTCGAGCGCGCGCGTATGGAGAGAATGCTGGCGAGCACCGAAATCCAGGCCATCATCGCTGCCCTCGGGTGTGGCATTGGTCCCGATCTCGCTATCGAAAAGATCCGCTACCACAAGGTCATCATCATGACCGATGCCGACGTGGACGGTTCCCATATTCGGACGCTGCTCCTCACCTTCTTTTATCGGCAGATGCGCCCGATGATCGAGGCCGGCTACCTCTACATCGCCTTGCCCCCGCTTTTCAAGGCCAAGAAGGGGAAGAAGAGCCGTTACCTAAAGGATCAGGCGTCGATGGACGACTATCTTTTCGACCTCGCCCTAGCGGAATGCGAAGTTGAGATCGGCTCGCACTCCGTGGAGAGGGATGCCCTTGTCGACCTTCTTCGGTCGGCCAGCGTACGCAAGCGAATGCTCGACCGTTTCCGGATCAGGCTCTTCGACGAACGGATCGTTGATGCGGCGGCGACAGTAGGCCTCCTCGATCCCGAAGCTCTGTCGGACGAAAACCGCCTCCTAGAAGAAGTTGCCCCGGCGATCCAGGCGGAGTTCACTCGCTGCCAGGGGGACGCGGCTGGGGAGATCAATTGGAGCGTGGAGCCGGATCGGGATCATGAAACAAACCGCCTCGTCGCGAAGTTGCGGAGAGGTGGCCAAGAGCTTCGCAGTGTTTTCGACCTGCCCTGTCTGGGATCTGCGGATTTCCAACGCATCGTGCGCAACCAGGCCGATTTCGACGATCGGGGTTCGGCGCCCTATCGCCTAGCGTTGAGCGGGGAGCCCGCTGTGGAAATCGTGAATATCCTGTCTCTCCTCGAAAAAGTTCTCGAACGCGGAGGCAAGGGTCTGAGCGTCCAGCGCTACAAGGGGCTCGGCGAGATGAACGCCGAGCAACTCGAGGAAACCACCATGAAGCCGGACAATCGTGTTCTGCTGCAAGTTCGCGTCGACGACCTCGTTGAAGCGGACGATGTATTCACGACCTTGATGGGCGAAGTGGTAGAGCCGCGCCGCCGCTTCATCGAGGAAAATGCACTCAACGTCGAAAACCTCGACGTCTAGGAAAGACCATGGCTGACGAACCCACCGAGGGTGGACCTCAAAATATTCCCGAAGAGCCTCCCGGCGGCTCTGTTGACGGCATCAATATCGAGGACGAAGTCCGCAGCTCGTTTCTTGCGTACTCGATGTCCGTCATCATCAGCCGCGCGCTCCCCGACGTCCGCGACGGTTTGAAACCGGTTCATCGCCGGATCCTCTACGCGATGAACCAGGAGGGGATGCTTCCGAGTCGCCCCCACAAAAAATCGGTGGGTGTCGTCGGCGAGGTACTCAAGCATTATCACCCGCACGGCGACAGCGCGGTTTACGAGGCCATGGTTCGCATGGCCCAGGATTTCTCGCTGCGTTACCCGCTCATCGATGGCCAGGGAAATTTCGGTTCAATCGACGGAGACTCGGCAGCCGCTTATCGCTATACGGAGGCCCGCCTCGGCTCTCTCGCCGAGGAAATGCTTGCGGATATCGATAAGGAAACCGTCGATTTCGCGGCGAACTTCGACGGCCAGATGCAAGAGCCCGTGGTATTGCCCGCGCGCTTTCCGAACCTGCTCGCGAACGGCTCTTCGGGGATTGCCGTCGGCATGGCGACGAATATCCCTCCTCATAATCTGGTCGAACTTACTGATGCATTGATTCTCGAGGCCACCAACCCCGACTGCACCCTCGATGACCTGCTTGAAAAGATGCCCGGGCCGGATTTCCCCACCGGGGCCCAGCTCTGCGGCACCGAGGGCGTACGCAATTATTTCGCAACGGGCCGCGGGCACTTGACGCTCCGGGCCAAGGCAGGTTTTGAAGAGACCAAGCGCGGGATGCGGATCGTTGTTTCGGAGATTCCCTATCAGGTCAACAAGTCGTTGCTCCTCGAACGCATGGCCGATCTCGTTCGCGACGGGCGCATTCAGGGGATTACCGACCTGCGCGACGAATCGAATCGCGAAGGGATGCGGGTCGTTATCGAGCTGAGACGAGATGCGTCTGAGGACATCATCCTCAACCAGCTCTACAAGATGACCCCCCTCCAGACGACTTTTGCCGTCAATCTCCTCGCTCTGGTGAACGGCCGCCCGCAGACGCTCTCGATGAAGCAGGCGTTCCGCCATTTTCTGGATTTCCGCAAGGAGGTCGTAATACGCCGGGCGATTTATGACCTGGCTCGCGCGGAAGAGCGCGCCCATATTCTCGAAGGCTTCATGGTCGCCCTGGAAAATCTGGACGAGATCATCGCCCTGATCCGGGCCTCGCCAGATACGGCCAGTGCGCGCGAGCAATTGATAGAGCGCTTCGAGTTGTCCCAGCGCCAGGCTCAGGCGATCCTCGAGATGCGACTTCGTGCGCTTACCGCGATGGAGCGCCAGAAGATCATTGAGGAACTCGCGGTCTTGAAGGAAAAGATCGCAGATCTTAAGGACCTGCTCGGGAGCGACTCACGGATCCTCAAGGTCGTGATCGACGAAGTACGCGAAGTGGTCGAGCGTTTCGGTGACGAGCGCCGCACTCAAATCGTGGAAGCCGTCGATGGAATTACAAACGAAGATCTGATTGTCGAAGAGGACATGGTGGTGACTCTGTCCCACCTCGGATACATCAAGCGGAACCCGCTGACCCTCTACCGAGCGCAGAGACGAGGGGGCAAGGGCGCGCGGGGAATGGAGACTCGCAGCGAAGATTTCGTTCGCCACCTCGCCGTCGCTTCGACTCATGCCTATTTGCTCTTCTTTACCAACCGGGGCCGGCTGCATTGGCTGAAGGTTCACGCCCTGCCGCAACTCGGTCGAACCGCCAAGGGGAAGGCGATCGTCAACACCCTGCAACTGGCGGAGGGCGAGCAAGTTCAGACGATGCTCCCTGTTCGCAGCTTCAGCGATATCGGGGAGGGAAACTCGGTCGTCCTCTGTACTCGGAACGGTGTCGTCAAGAAGACGGCGCTCAGTGCCTACGCGAACCCTCGGCGCGGCGGGATCATCGCCGTGGGGCTGACCGAAGGCGACGAGTTGATTGCGGCCGAGCGCTGTGATTCGGGGAGTTCGGTTCTTGTGGCGAGCCGGAGCGGGAAGTCGATCCTCTTCGAGGAAGCCGATATCCGCGCCATGGGTCGCACGGCAGTGGGGGTTCGCGGCATCGCCCTACGTAGGGGCGATTCCGTGGTGGGGATGAAGGTTGTCACACCCGGAACCACGATTCTCACGCTTACGGCCAATGGGTACGGGAAGCGTACCCGCCTCGAGGACTATCGTGTCCAACGCCGGGGAGGCCAGGGGATCATCAACATCAAGGCCACCGCGCGCAACGGCGAGGTGGTTGGGGTGGCCGAGGTCGAGGAGGGAGATCACGTGATGTTGATTACCGACGCGGGCAAGATGCTTCGTTGTCCGGTGGCTGGCATCTCGGTGATGGGTCGCGCGACCCAGGGTGTTCGCGTCATGAAGCTTTCGCCCGATGAGAAAATCGTCGCCCTTGCCCGCCTGGCGGAAGCCGATGCGGCGGGTGCTGAAGGCCCGCCGGAGAACGAAGAAGAGACCGGAGAAAGCGCCTAGTCGCACGGGGTCCTAGCGCTTTGGGTCCCAACGCTTGTGGTTGTAGCGCTGGGGGTCGACCGAGCCGCGGATCGTGGATAGGGAGAGAGTTCTGGCGTCGAGAAAGAAAGCGAAGGCGGGGGGGAAGCGGTCGGCCTCGCGGGAAGCCTTTGCCGCGGCCAAGCGCTCGATTCCGGGCGGCGTGAACAGTCCGGTTCGCGCCTTCGGCTCGGTGGGCGGAAGCCCGCTCTTTATCAAGCGGGGCAAGGGCGCTCGCATCTGGGATGTCGATGGAAACGAGTACATCGATTACGTGGGCTCCTGGGGGCCGCTTATTCTCGGGCATGCCCACCCGGTGGTGCTCAGGGCCATCCGAGAAACCATGCGCGAGGGGACGAGTTTCGGCGCTCCTACCGAGATCGAGACACGCCTGGCCGAGGCGATCTGTCGCGCTCTCCCTTCGGTGAAGAAGGTGCGCATGGTGTCCTCGGGGACGGAAGCCACCATGAGCGCCATTCGGTTGGCCCGGGGCTATACCGGGCGGGACCGCGTGCTCAAGTTCGAGGGCTGTTATCACGGCCACTCGGACGGGCTTCTGGTGGGCGCCGGAAGCGGAGTGGCGACTCTGGGAATCCCGGGGTCTCCGGGCGTACCCGCCGCCATGGCGGAACTGACGGTTCAGGCCCCCTACAACGACCTCGAGGCTGCGGCCCAGGCTTTTGCCCGCTGGCCCGGGGAGATTGCGTGCATCATCGTCGAGCCGGTTGCGGGCAATATGGGCTGCGTTCCACCGCAGCCAGGATTTCTCGAGGGCCTGCGCTCCCTGTGCGATGCAGAGGGGGCCGTGTTGATCTTCGACGAGGTGATGACGGGCTTTCGCGTCGGCCCGGGGAGTGCCCAGGGTCTCTACGGTGTGCGGCCTGACCTGACCTGCCTGGGAAAAGTTGTCGGCGGCGGAATGCCTGCGGCCGCTTACGGGGGGCGCAACGATTTGATGCGGAGAATCGCCCCGGCCGGAGATATCTACCAGGCGGGTACGCTTTCGGGAAATCCCCTCGCCATGGCAGCGGGTCTCGCGACCCTCGAGCAGCTCGAAAAGCCCGGGGCCTACGAGCAGCTCACCGAGCGCTCCCGCAGCCTGGCCGAGGGCCTGCAGTCTGCGGCAGACGAAGCCGGCGTGGAGCTCACAACGGCTTCGGTGGGCGGAATGTTCGGGTTTTCCTTCCATCCGGGCCCCATCGCGTGTTTCGCCGATGCCCAGCAGAACCACGAGGCTCGCTTTCGACGCTTTTTTGACCGTATGTTGGACGGTGGCATCAACCTGGCCCCTTCGGCCTACGAGGCGGGTTTCGTGTCCCTGGCCCATCGCCGGGCGGATATCGCCCAGACCCTGGAGGTCGCTCGCGAGGCCTTGCGGGCCGTTGCCCGGATCCGTTGAGCCCCCCCCCGTGGTCGGCTATGCTGCGCGCCGTTTCACGGGATGCTGCGGGAATTGCCACGGCATCGGGTGAAATGGGCTCCTGGGGCTTGGCGGCGGTGGTCTCCTCCCGTTTTGATCAAGGTTCCTAGAGGGACGATGATTTGGGTCCGCTTCAGGGTGGGAGTCACTCTTTGAGCGGGCCTTGGAGAGTGCCGCGCATGCGCCGCGGTTGAACCGGGAACACGAGAGAGCCTGGAGAACGAGCCAACACTGAGAACCCAGAATGGAAAAAGGCGAACCCAAAAAGGCGAGCGAGTCGAACGGTCGCGGTGAAGAGCCGGACAAGCGCGGCATGGGAGCCGGGTACCAGGGCGCCGTTGAAGCCGCCTTGGCGATTCCCATCGGAAGCGGCCTGGGTTATCTCGCAGATCAGCAATGGGGAACCGAGCCCGCTGGGCTCTACATCGGCGTGGCCGTAGGTTTCGGCGCTTTCATCCTGCGACTGGTTCGGATGAGGCCAGAATAAAAACCGGCGAAATCATCGGAGCCGGATGGAACGAAGCAGTCCGAAACAAATAGAGCGAAACAAATAGAGCGAAACGAATAGAACGAAAC
>JAPKBZ010000039.1 GCA_028823175.1 Myxococcota bacterium | reverse complement strand
CTCCGTTAGCCCAAAAGGAAATCGGCCCCACTAGGCTCCCAGGACGACCCGAAGGGTCTTCTGAAAGCGGGGCGGGGTGATGCCATGGAGTAGCTCGCGCTGATCCTTGCTGAGCACACGAAAGGCCCGGAGGGCAACGATCCAAGCCACGCCTCCCAGCCCGCCTGCGACGATGAAGTTGATGTGCTCCTTCAGGAACAGGAGCAGCCCGGCGACCACTATGGCTGCTAAAAAAATTCGAATGCTGGAACCCCAGGGGTATCGAATTTCAAATTCTCGGCGGAGCAGTCCGTAGACAATCAGGTTCTTCGAGAACTCGCTCAACGCCGTGGCGCAGGCCATGCCGAGTGCGCCGTATTCGATCGTCAAGGGAATGCCCAGCCCGAGATTCAGCAGGACGGCCACCTTGGAGTAGACCAGCCATTGGGGCCTTTGCAGCGTTTGGGCGACCAAGCCGATGGGCATTCCGAATACGCCTATCCCAATCAATAGAGCTAGAGCGGGCAGGTAGGAGTCGCCGTAGTCGGGGCGAAAGATCCAAACCAGCGCTTCATGGCCGATGGGGATAAAAAGGGCCAGGTAGGCAACGGTTACGATGCGATTCACGGTGAACAGGAGATGAAACATCCGGTTTACCTCGGCAATAGTGCTCGCTTCCTCGAAGCGTTTGAAGAAGAGAATGGTCGCAATCGGGCGGAAAACCTCGAGGGGGATGAAGGCGCGCAGTCGTTGCACGAGATTGGCCGCCACGGCGTAGACGGCCACTTGGGGGCTCGTCGAGAAGGCGGCCAGGATGAACCGGCTCATGTCCGCGGATAGAAAACTATTGCCGAGGTCGTCTACGAAGGAACTGCGTCGGTAATGTCTCTCCTCGCTGTTCTCCTGGTGCTTCGTTTTGAGATCGGCCCACCTGGGTCCACCCAGGTAACGGATGGCCACGGTGAGGTTGAAGAGGGTGTAGATCGCGTTGGCGACGAGTTGGGCTGCCGCGAAATAGACGAGGTCTGCCTCCCAACGGATGCCCAGGAAGACAGTGATCAGGATGCCGCCCTGCTGAATTACGCTGCCATAGAAGACTTCGCGCTGTCGGAAGCCCGCATTGAGTCCGACGACCAGGTACTGGCTGGCAGCCAATAGGAAGAAGCCGGAGATCAGCCATCGGATGACCTCTGATTGCCCCGCGAGTCCGAGGCGGTCCGCGAAGAGGGGGAAGGCGAGGAAGGTGGCGATGCACAGGGCCAGGGCCACGGTGAGCCGCCGAAAGAGAACCGACCACAGAAAGCGGCTTCGTTCTTCGGAGCTTTCTATTGTGGGCGTGAAGCGCAGCAGGGAATGGCGAAACCCAAGCGAGGTGAAGAGCATGATCGGGGCGCCGAACCCCATCATGACTGCCCACTTGCCGTAGAGGTTCGGGGGCAGGTAGCGAACGAGGAGCAGCATCCCCACCAGGGAGAGCAGGATTCGCAGCCCCCCGGACAGTGCGGCGTAGGGCAGGGAGCGGCGCGCGCTGTCCTTCAGGCTGGGGACGTCAGGCCCTTCGGGATCGCTCATCGGAAGGACCTCGGGTGGCCCGTGTCGCGCGGGTCTGCCCCAGTGTCTGCCCGTAGCCTCGGGCCGGGCTCTCGCCCGGGTTGGTTCAGCATGGTCGTGCTCACACTCCGCGATCCAAAATTCTCTGAAGGTGCCCAGGCCTTCTCGGCATGTTTAGCGCCCTGGCCCCCCGGGCGCGCAGGGTAGCGGTTCTCGAATTCAGAGGGCCTTCCCCTGGGGGTAGTTGCGGGTTTTTGGCTGGGGGCGACTGCTGCCCCGAGTCCGTCCTCCGGCCATGGTTGCAGTTCGGGGAGGAGGCGCTTGGGTTTGCTTTGCCGACCCGGTCGTCGGGGGAGGGCGCGAAGGTTGGAGGGCAGGACAGGCGGCGATATAGGCCGCCGCGCTTTGTGCTTGGTTGTTCGGCCGGAGCAGTTTTTGGCTCGAGGGTCGCCGGCTCCCTGGCCGGGTCCGGCGGACCGTCTCCAACGGGTCTCGCGCTTCCGGAGGTGCGGATTTCAAAGTTTTTGATTTCCTAGGGTGGGGCTTGGAGAGTTGCCATCGATGCAGGTAGGCTCTCCCCAACGCGCAAACCATTTTTCGGGAGAACACGATGAAAAGCTTCGGCCTCGGCCTGCCCCTCTTTCTCGCCCTTTGCCTCATCGGCTGTGCGTCAGGCTCCGGGTCCGGTTCAGGGGGCGACAAGGTCTACTACGCGACGGGCGAGGGGGCAGTGACGCCCGATGGCCTGCACCGCATCAAGTGGGAACCCTTCGCCGCGACATTTGTCAAGCCGGGTGCAGAGCTTGGAAGTTACGATGCCGTGATCCTTGAGGAGGTCACGATTTCTTATCAGCGCCCTCCCCGGAAGAACGTCATGCCCGGCGAACTCGATGGATTGAACGATAATTTTGCTCTGTCCTCCCAGGCTACGGGATACATGAAGAAATATTTTCATGAGGCTTTCGCCAAGGAATTGACCAAGAACAGCGATTTTAAAGTCGTGACCGAGCCGGGGCCGAACGTTCTTCGCGTTGCGGGCCATATCGTGGGTCTTGTGATTACGGTGCCTCCCCAGAACCAACAGCTGGCCGATGAGTCGGTTTATGCCAGTTCTTCGGGAGCGATGACCCTGGTCCTCGACGCCAACGATTCGGTGACGGGAGAGCCCCTGGTCCGCGTCGGTCAGCGCAACAGTATCGACAATGGATTCGGTGAGTTCTACGAGAGTAATCCCGTGCAAAACTCCGGCGCCGTTCGTCGGGTTTTCGACCAGTGGGCAATGGACCTGCGCCGAGAACTCGATCAGTTCAAAGCGCTCAAGGAAGTTCCGGCGCCTTGAGGGGAGGGCGATCCCAGAGGGTGGATAGGGCCTTGAGCCCGCTTCTCTCCGGCGCTCTTTTCACACTTCTGGTCTGCCTGCTTGGGACTGCCGGGGCGGAAGCGGGCCCCACGGTGATCGTGATTTCACTGGATGGCGTGCGCCACGATTATCCCGACAAGGCCCACCTGCCGGCGCTGGCACGAATGCAGGAGCAAGGGCTGCGGGCTGGGCGAATGCGCCCGGTGTTCCCCTCGAGCACCTTTTCCAACCACGTCTCCCTGGCGACGGGAACCTATCCCGATCGCCACGGCATCGTGGACAACCGCTTCTGGGATCGAGAACGGGGACTCTACGATTACGAAAAGGGCGAGGGACCGAGTTGGCTCAAGGCCGAGCCGCTCTGGGTGACCGCCGAGCGCCAGGGAATTCCGGCAGCCACCCTGTTCTGGGTGGGGAGCCGGAAACCCTGGAACGGAGTCAGCGCGCAGTATCGGAGAGAGACCTTCGACAGCGGCGTTTCCGAGCGGGCGAAGGTCGACCAGATCCTCGAATGGCTCGATCTGTCCGAGCGCGACAGGCCTGGCCTGATCATGAGTTGGTGGCATGGGGCGGATAGGGCGGGGCATAAATTCGGGCCGGACTCGGCCGAGGTGATCGAGGCCCTCGAGGAGCAGGATGCCGAGCTGGGCAGGCTTTTGGCAGGGCTCGATGCCCGGAAAGCCTGGGGCCAGGTGACCCTCTTGGTAGTGAGCGATCATGGCATGCTGGCGGTAGAGGGGTCGGTGCCCCTGGCCGAGCGCTTTGAGGCTGCGGGAATCCCGGCCCGGGTGCAGCACGGGACAGCGGTGGCGCATATTTTTCTCGATGACCCGTCGGATCGTGATCGGGCCGAGGCCCTGATCGCCGAGGACTCGGGCCTTCAGGCCTATCGCGGAGGGGAATTGCCCGAAGCTCTGCGCCTCGCTCATCCCCAGCGCACGGGGGATCTCGTGGTTCTGATCGATCCCCCCCGCAGTTTCGCGCGAGAAGAGCTTTTGCCCCGCGTCTATTTCGGGGCCCGGCGGCTGTGGAACCCCCAGGCTCGCCAGGGTAAACACGGCTACGCGCCGGATCACCCGGCCATGGGGGCGATCTTTTTTGCTCTGGGCCGAGGCGTCGAGGCCGGCTCGAGCCCAGGGGAGGTACGGTCGGTGGACGTTGCGTCGACGGTGACTCGCCTGCTGGGGATTGACCCGCCGAAGATGAGCGAGGGGACGCCCATAGCCGGAGTCGGCGCCTTCTTGGGGAATACGGCGGGTGCGCCGGAGCCCGCTCGAGTCAGTCGTTCGAGCCGGGCGCAGGATTGACCGCTTCCGGGGGAGGCTCGGCCTCTTCTTCGGTCTCTGGGTAGAAACGCCACTTCTTGCCGACGATCAGCCGCGCCCCCCGGCTGAAGCTGACGAAGGCCGCGGCCCACTGGAGTAGGACAAAAACCCGGTTCTTGAAACCCACCAGGTAATAGATGTGGACCAAGAGCCAGGCCCACCAGGCTATTCGGCCGGTGAACCGGATCTTTCCAATTTCCGCAACGGCGCGGCTGTGGCCGATGGTGGCCATGCGGCCCTTGTCTCGATACGTGAAGGCCGGGAAGCTCTCACCGCGAGCGTGGTGTGCGAGGGAGCGGGCCACGTAACGGCCCTGTTGCAGCGCGACAGGGGCCACTCCGGGGAGCGGCGCTCCATCGGGGCCGGGACAATGGGCCTGGTCGCCGATGACGAAGACGTTGGGGTGCCCGGGGAGGGTGAGACTCGGCTCGACGTGGGCGCGGCCCTGGCGATCGAGCTCGGTGCCGAGGGTCTGGTTGAGGGCGGGCGCCTGAACGCCGGCCGCCCAGAGCGTCGTCTTGGCCAGGATGCGTTCCTCGCCAATTTCTACCCCCTCGCTTTCGATCCGGGTGACGTGCTTGCCCGTCCAGACCTCCACGCCCAGGCCTTCGAGGTCGCGCATGGCCCGGTGGGAGAGCTTCTCGGAGAAGGCGGCGAGGATCCGAGGGCTCGCTTCGATCAGGATGATTCGGGCCTGGGTGGGGTCGATACGCCGGAAATCTCGAGCCAGGGTGTGTCGGCTGATTTCTCCCAGGGCCCCGGCGAGTTCGACGCCGGTGGGGCCGCCCCCCACGACGACGAAGGTGAGCCATGACTGCTGGCGCGCCGGATCCTCTTCGGTTTCGGCCTCCTCGAATGCCTCGAGCACCCGCCTTCTGATTTCGGTGGCTTGTTCGAGGTTTTTGAGCCCAGGCGCGTGCTGCTCCCAAGTCTCGTTGCCGAAATAACTGTGCCGGGCGCCGCAGGCGAGGACCAAATAGTCGTATTCGTGGACATGGTGTTCGCTGATCACGCGCTGGTTGGCCAGGTCGATTTCGACGGCCCGCTCCCGGTGGACCGAGGCGCGCGGGTTGCTCGAGAGAAGGCTGCGAATCGGAGCAGCGATCTCAGCCGGGCTGAGGACCGCCATGGCCACCTGGTAGAGAAGGGGCTGAAAGAGGTGGTAGTTGCGTTCGTCGAGAAGGGTGATCTCGAATTCGCGCTGGTGGGCCAGGCCCCGGGCCACGCTTAGCCCCCCGAACCCACCGCCGACGATGAGGACTCTTCGCATATCTGCATGCCCCTGTTGGATGAATAACTGCGCGTTTGAGTCTATCGGGCGCTCGAACATAATCGAGGCCGGAACGCTAGGATTACGCGCGGTCAAGTACCCGTTGAGTGGGTTCGTTGGTTCTCTGGTATTTTTGGGGCACACGGCCGCCGAGTACGAGGGGGGCGAGCACTCTCCCGGTCAGGATCTGGAGGAATAGCCATGAAGGGGCAGCAAGGCGCTCTTTCTCATGTTCGAGTTCTCGACCTCTCGCGAATCCTTGCGGGTCCGTGGACGACCCAATGCCTCGGAGATCTCGGGGCCGACGTCATCAAAGTCGAGCGCCCGGGAGTCGGAGACGACACCCGCAGTTGGGGCCCACCCTACCTAGAGGGGGACGACCAGAGATCGGCCTATTTCTGTTCCGTGAATCGCAATAAGCGCTCGCTGGCGTTGGATATTGCCGACCCCGAAGCGGTCGATGCCCTGAAGCGAATCGCACGGCAAAGCCAGGTCGTGGTCGAAAATTTCAAGCAGGGTGCCCTGGCGCGCTACGGCTTGGACTACGCGAGCCTGGCCGCAGAGAATCCGGCGTTGGTCTACTGCTCGATTACAGGCTTCGGCCAGCAGGGGCCAGAGTCCGGCCGGGCGGGTTACGACTTCATGATCCAGGGCATGGCGGGGCTGATGAGCGTGACGGGTGAGCCGGGCGGAATGCCCATGAAAGTGGGGGTTGCTCTATCCGATGTCCTCACCGGGCTCAACGCCACAGTGGCGATCCTGGCGGCACTCAACCACGCCGAGCGGACGGGGGAGGGGCAGCATATCGACATGAGCCTCTTCGACGTCACGGTTGCGAGCCTGGCCAACCAGGCGGCCAATTACCTTTTTACGGGGGATGCGCCCGAGCGGCTCGGGAACGCGCACCCGAATATCGTCCCCTATCAGGTCTTCGATGTGGCCGATGGACACCTCATCCTGGCGGTGGGCAACGACGCGCAGTTCCGCCGATTCTGCGTGCTTGCGGGCCGGGAAGAATGGGCGGACGACGAACGCTTCGCGACCAACGATGCCCGGGTACGGCATCGCGAGGAATTGGTCTCCCGGGTCGCTTCGGCGATGAGGGAGCGCAGCCGTGGAGATTGGCTCGCCGACCTCGAGGAGGCGGGCATTCCCGCCGGGCCCATCAACGATATCGCTCAAGCCTTTGGCGAGGAGCAGGCGATTTTTCGAGGCCTGGCCCGAAGTATTCAGGACGAGCATGGCTTCTCGGTTCCCTCGGTTCGAAGCCCCTTAGGCCTTTCCGCTACGCCTCCCGAGCTTCGCCGCGCTCCTCCCCGGGTGGGCGAGCACACCCGGGAGGTTCTCGAGGAACTCGCCGGCCTCGAAGGCGAAGCGCTCGAGAAATTGTTGGGTCGAGACTAGGCTGCTTTGGCCAAGGCCCTTTCCGCCTGCCTCCCGGCAATGAGCCCTGGCCGCGTTGCCGATGAGCTCAATCGGCCGGGGCATCGGCGGGAGATTGGGCGGCTGAACCCATGGGCCAATCGATGCCAGTGGCCTCCACCGCCGGCGTATCCGGCAGCCAGTCGAGGCCGAGCTGCCAGCTGCCGCCGAGGGCTCGGTAAAGTTTGATCACAGAGACTTGTTCTTCCAGCCGAGTCTTCGAGAGGTCGAACATGGCTGGATAGAGATCCTGCTGCGCCTGGAGGACCTCGAAATAGTTGGCGAGTCCTTGGTTGTAGCGCAGCAGGGAGAGGCGGACGGATTCGTCGAGTTGCTCGACCTGCGTCTCGCGAGCCCGACGCTGCACGATGCGTAGCCTGCGCTCAACGAGTACGCTGGAAACCTCTGCGAAGGCGTTGAGGGCGGTCAGCTCGTAGTTGGCCTTGGCCTCCTGCCAGGCCGCTTGCTGGGATTTGTACTGGGCGTAGAGCAAGCCGCCCTGGAAGATCGGTCCGGTCAGTTCGGCTGCGAGGTTCCAGACGCTTGCGCTTGGGGATGCCATGTTCGCGATACCCTCTGCACCCCCGCCCCACATGGCGACTAGGCCGACCCTGGGCAAGAAATTGCCCAGGGCGACACCGATCTGGGCGTTCGAGGCCACGACCGCCTGCTCGGCCTGGCGAATATCCGGGCGGCGTTCGAGGAGGGCCGAGGGCAATCCGGAGGGCAGGTCGGGGAGGTGTTGTTGCGCGAGCGGAATTCCACGAGGAATTTCTCCGGGAGGCCGCCCGAGGAGGACGGAGAGTTGGTTCTCTGTGGCGGCGATCTGGATGGCGATGCCGGGTAGGCCGGCGGTCGCCTGGGCTCTGGCCGCGGCTGCCCGGGCCACCTCAAGCTTCGAGGCAACCCCGCCTTCGTATTTGCGGGTGAAGAGATCGAGGGTATCGGTGAAGGCCGCGACGGCTTCCTGGGCGATGTGTTGGGCGTCGTCGAGCTCAATCAGGGCGAAGTAGAGGGTGGCGACATCCGATACCAACGTGAGTAGGACCGCGCGCTGGATATCTTGGGAGGCGAGCAATTGGGCTCGTGCGGACTCGCTGGCCCGCCGTATCCGGCCCCAGACGTCGATCTCCCACGCGAAATTCAGGGCGCCCGCATAGTTCGTGAAATCCGCGGTGGCGCCGCCCAAGACGGCAACCGGCGCGCGCTGCTTTCCCGCGGTTCCGCCGTAGCTCGCCTGGGGGTAGAAAGCGGAATCCGTCGCGATGGAAAGGCGATAGGCCTGCTCGGTTCGTGCCACGGCGATTTCGAGGTCGAGGTTGTTTTCCAGGGTGGTCTTGATCAGTTCCAGCAGCACCGGGTCTTCGAAAACCTGCCACCAGTTGAGGTCGGCAAGGGATTCGGCCTCTTGGACGGTGACCTTTCCCCGATATTCCACGGGGACTTCGATCTCAGGGCGTTGGTAGTCGGGGCCGATGGCGCAGCCCAGGGCCCCCAGGAGCGCGAGCGCGGGGATGAGGGCCGCCTTTTTCACGGCGCCTCCTCCGTCGGCGGTTTTTCCTTGTTCCCCCGTGAGAAACGGTGGGAGAGTTTTTCGACCACCGTGAAGGTCACCGGCACCATGAAGATCGAAATACAAGTCGCCGCGAGCATGCCGCCGAGGACAACGGTTCCGAGGATTTGCCGCGAGACTGCGCCGGAGCCCGAGGCGGTGACCAAGGGCATTACGCCCAGGATGAACGCGAAAGCGGTCATCAGGATGGGGCGAAGGCGGGACCGGGCGCCGGTTAGGGCGGCCTCCTCGATGCCTGCTCCATCGGCCAACCGGGCCCTGGCAAATTCAACGATTAGGATGGCGTTCTTGGCGGAGAGGCCGATCAGCATCACCAGGCCGATCTGGGTATAGAGGTCGTTGCTGAAAGAGCGGCTGAGTAGGGCCAGGAACGCCCCCATGATGGCGATGGGTGTGGTGAGCAGGACGCTGAAAGGGAGGGACCAGCTCTCGTATTGTGCGGCGAGGATTAGGAAGACCATGAGGAGGGAGAAGCCGAAAATGACCGAAGGCGAAACGCCCTCGGCGGCTTCCTTGGCCTGGTAGGCCATACCCATATAGTTATACCCCATGCCCTCAGGCATGGTTTCGGCGAAGACCTCTTCCAGCGCCGCCATGGCCTGGCCACCGCTATAGCCAAGGGCCGGGCCCACGATCAGCTGGGCAGCGATGCTCTGGTTGAAGCGCATGGTGAACTCGGGCCCATAGATTTTTTCGTGCTTGACGATGGCGGAGAGCGGAACCATGCCCCCCTCCGAGTTCTTGACGTAGAACCGGCCTAATTTGTCGACCTCGTTGCGAAACGAGCCTTCCGCTTCGACATAGACCTGCCAGACCCGGCCGAAGCGGTTGAAGTAGTTGATAAAAATTCCGCCCATGTAGGCCTGCATGGTCTGGTAGACGTTCTCAAGGGGCACGCCCTGTTTGAGCACCATGTCGCGGTTCACGTCGGCAAAGATCTGGGGGACGTCGAATTGCGCGGTGGTGACGACCCGGCCGAGTTCTGGGCGCTTGAGAGCGGCCTCGATGAAGCGCTTGGTCTGATCCGAGAGGAATGGGATACCTCGGCTGTCACGGTCCTCGAGCATGAAGGTGATGCCCCCGGAACTCCCCACGCCAGGAATGGCGGGCGGCGGAAAGGTGAAGGCGACGGCATCGGGAAAAGCGGCCAGTTTCGCATTCAGCTCGTGGGCGATGACTTTGGCTTCGAGGCCCTTCGGGTCGCGTTCATCCCAGGGCTCCAGGGTCACGAAGAAGAACCCGTTGTAGGTGGTCTGGACCCCCGAAAGGAGACTGAACCCGACGATGGTCGCGTAGTTGGCGACCCCCGGCGTGTCGTCCAGAATTTTCTCGATGGCCTCGCAGGCCTCGGCCGTGCGTTGGAGCGAAGAAGCCGCGGGGAGTTGCACGTTGAGGAAGAGGAACCCCTGGTCTTCTTGGGGCAAGAAGCTGGTGGGGAGCCGGCCTCCAACGACGACCACCACGACGACCACCGCCACCAGGGCGAGCATGGAGAAGCCCGCTTTGCGGATCAGATGTCCCGACCAGGCGGTGTAGACGTTCGTTGCCCGCTCGAAACCGCGATTGAAGGCGGCGAAGAAGCGGGCGAGCGGCCCCTGGGACTTTTTCCTGGGGCGCAGCAGCATGCCCGCAAGGGCAGGGCTCAGGGTGAGGGCATTGATCGAGGAGAAGAGCACGGATACCGCGATGGTGACGGCAAATTGTTGGTAGAGACGGCCTGAAATGCCGGGGATGAACGCTGTGGGCACGAAGACCGCCATCAAGATCAGGGTGGTCGCGACGATCGGCGAGGTGACCTCTCGCATCGCTTGCATGGCAGCGGCCTTTGGCGCCATTCCGCCTTCGATTTTGTGCTCGACGGCCTCGACGACCACGATGGCATCGTCCACGACGATACCGATGGCGAGTACTAGGCCAAAGAGCGAAAGGGTGTTGATTGAGAATCCGAGAAGAGGGAAGAGCATGAAGGTCCCGACCAGGGAGACGGGGACGGCGAGGAGTGGAATGAGCGTTGCCCTGAAGCTTTGGAGAAAAAGGAAGACGACGAGGATCACAAGGGCGAGGGCCTCGAAGAGGGTAATGATGATTTCCTTGACGCCCTCGCGAACCGCGATCGTAGTATCCAGGGAGAGGGCGTATTCCAGGCCTTCGGGAAATCGGCTTTCGAGGGAGGCCATGAGGCTCTTGGCTTCATCCATCGCCGCCAGGGCATTGGAGCCGGGCCTTTGGTAGATGGCTATCACGGCAGCGGGCTGGCCTTTGTAGCGGCCCTGGAGATTATAGGTCTGAGCGCCGAGTTCGACCCGGGCGACATCTCCCACTCGAACGATCGAGCCGTCGGGATCAGCCCGTACGATAATGTTCTTAAATTCCTCCAGGGTGGTGAGGCGGCCCTGGGCCCGAACCGTGTAGGTGAATTGCTGGCCGGCGGGTACGGGTTCCGCCCCCACCTGACCCGAGGGATTGACATCATTCTGGTTCTTGATGGCGGTGACGATCTCGGGGATCGTTATTCCCATGCTCGCCAGGGTGTCCGGGTTGACCCATATCCGCATGGCGTATTGACCCGACCCGTAGATCTTGACCTGGCCGATTCCTGGGATGCGTGACATCTCGTCGAGGATATTGATGTAGGCGTAGTTGGAGAGGAAGAGGGCGTCGTAGACCTCTTTCGGGGAGGAAAGAGCGAAGATCGCCATCGGGCTGCTCGAGGCCTGTCGGATCGTGACTCCGAAATTACGCACGTCCGAGGGCAGCTTCGACTCGGCTTCGGAATATCGCATCTGGGTGAGAATCTGGTCGGTGCTGGGATCGGTTTCCACGGAGAAGTTGACCTGGAGAACCATGACGCCGTTGTTGGCATTGGTCGAGTACATGTAGTCCATGCCCTCGACGCCGCTGACACTCTCTTCAATTGGGGTCGCGACGGATCGCTGGACGGTCAGGGCATCGGCGCCGACGTAGGTCGTGTTTACGCTGATCTGGGGGGGAGCGATGTCGGGGAATTGGGAGATCGGGAGATCAAGCATGGCGACGATGCCAAGGATCACCATGACGATGGCGATGACCATGGAAACGATGGGCCGGTTGATGAAGAAGTCGGACATGGTGGTTTAGGTTTCGTTCAGCTCAGCAGAGGGTCAGTTGCAAGGGGAGGAGCAGGCGCACGGGAGGCGGATGGCGAAGTGCCCGAGGCGGGCCGCCTTTGCGCCGATTTGGAGGGCTTCTTTGGGCTCTTCGTCTGAGGTGTGGGCTTGACCTTCATCCCATTCTTGGCTTTCTGGATACCCTGGACGACCACGGTGTCTCCCTCCTGAAGGCCCTTCTTGACGACCCAATCCTCTCCGAAAGTATCTCCGACCTCCACGGGGCGGACCTCAATGACGTTGTCCTTCGAGACCAGGGAAACCAGGAACTTCCCCTGAACATCGTCGATGGCCTTCTGGGGGACCAAGAGTGCTCCCTTGATGGTTCCGGTATTCACGCGGATGCGGGCAAATTGGCCAGGGCGGAGCACATTCTTGGGGTTTGGGAAATGCCCCTCGATCAAGATCGTCCCCGTGCTCGCGTTGACGTTCCTCCCGACCACAAAGGGCGTGCCGCGCTCGGGCCATGCCGAGCCGTCCGAGAGGAAAAGCTGGAGGATGGGGCCGATCTCCGCGAGGCGTCCCCGCCCCGACTGTCCCCCCTGATTCCGGACGACATCCATGTAGGCATTTTCGCCGATGGGAAAAATGACTTTGATGGGGTCGAGTTGAGAGACGGTTGCCAGATCGCTGCTCGGGCCCACGAGGTCGCCGACTTGGGCCTTGGAGATCCCTGCGACGCCTTGTATCGGAGACTCGATCTTCGTCCATTCCAGGTTGAGTAGTGCCTGCTCGACCTGTGCCCGGGCACTCACCACGCTGGCTTCTGAGGCGAGCATGTTTTGGATGGCGTCGTCGAGTTCCTGTTGGCTGATGGCGCCCTGCTTGGCGAGGGGCCGATAGCGGGAAACATAGGTCTTGGTCTTTTTGAGCTTTGCCTCGGCCTCGCCGAGCTGGCCCTTGGCGCTGTCGAGTTCGGCCTGGAATTCCCGTGGGTCGATTTCGAAGAGGGGAGCGCCGACTTGGACGAGGGTGCCCTGGTCATAGCTGATCTTCAAAAGGTAGCCCGAGACCTGGGGGCGGATGGTCGCGTTGTTAAAGCCGTCCACGGTTCCGATCCAGTCGCTGTGCCTGGGGACATCCCGCTTTTCAACCTGGGCGACGACGACTTCATGGATCGGTTTTTCCTTGATCTGCTCTGCGCTGCACCCGAGGCCGAGCGCACAGATCACGGCGAGAGCCGCCCCGCGGCGTCGCACCGAAAAATAGAAAGAAGTAGGGCTGGGGGATCTCTTGCTCAGCATCGATCTCACTGCTTTGGACTCCGTTGTCCGGGATCCTTGACGGGACCCGGGAGAACTACGCTACACCGCAGAACGCCCGGAGTCAGCCACTTTCGACGCCCGACTCGCTGAGAATCCGCTTTCCCAGGGCTGCGGTGGGCGGAGAGCCCGGGCTAGGCTGGGCGCGGCCTAGCTGGCCGAGGAGGGTGGCTCATCGGACTCGGGAGCCGCGCCGATCTTGTCCCCGGCGAGTGTGCGTACGTGCAGGTCCCGCTGGGGAAAGGGAATGGTGATACCCGCCTCGGCGAGAGCTTCGGAAATCCCAACGGAGACCGCGCTTTTGACCCGGAGGAACTGGTCGAAATTGTCGGTCCACGCTCTCACTTCGAAGTTGAGCGAGCTATCGCCAAAGCCGGTGAACAGGGTGTAGGGCTCGGGGGTAGGCAGGATTTGGGCCGAATTCTTCGTGACCTCGGCGAGAAGCCCGAGAACCTCGTTGGGGTCGCTTCCGTAGGCGACTCCCACCGGGATTTCAATTCTACGCTTTCGGTCGGAGAGGGTCCAGTTGGTGACCTGCTGTGAGATCAGATCTGCGTTGGGAACGATGATTTCGGCTCCCTGGAAGCTCCGGACGGTGCTCGATCGGATACCGATGCGCTGGACTTCTCCGAAAACCGGACCCATTTCGATGGTATCTCCGACCTGGATGGGTTGCTCGGTGAGAAGAATGATCCCTGAGATGAAATTATTGACGATGGTCTGGAGCCCGAAACCAATGCCGACCCCGAAGGCCCCGGCCAGGAGGGTGAAGCGGTTGGCATCGAAGCCGAGAGCCGCCGCGGCGAAGGCGAATCCGAAGACTAGGATGATGTACTGGAGCAGGGTCGAGATCGCGTTGGATCGACCGGTGCGCACTTGGAGCCGGGGGTAGATGTCTTCGTCCAGGGAAAATCGCAGGAAGCGCGAAAAGAGGAGGGAACCGTAGAAGACAAGACCGCTGGCGAGCAGGTCGCCCAGGGTGATTGAGATTTGGGGTAGGGGGACTTCAGTGGCAACCAGGGTTTTCCAGGTTTGGATTAGAGAGGGCCAGAGTTCCAGTCGGATGAGTACCGCGCGGACCC
This sequence comes from Myxococcota bacterium, assembly GCA_028823175.1. Lineage (GTDB taxonomy): Bacteria > Myxococcota_A > UBA9160 > UBA9160 > UBA4427 > JAZXM01. Next base: position 24,488 of record JAPKBZ010000039.1, on the reverse strand, counting down.
AGAACCAGCCGAATACGACCATGGTCGCGAGGCGAAAACGTCCGAGTAGGAGGCCGCGATTGCGGCGGACCATACCGAGCCGATTCAGCGGGCGAGCGGACATGGCGAGGGAGGCCAATCCCGCGAGGACGCGACTCGAGCCGTAGAGCACCACGGATCCGTAGATCGCGAAGGCCAGGGCTGTGCCGACGAGGCGAGATAGAAATGTGTATCCCGCGGCGTTGGCTACAAGGGCGACCCCACTGGCCAGGAGGATGGTTTTCAAAGAGAGTCGGCCGATGAATGAGTCCATGACTTGCGACTCGGGCTTGGCAGGGTTGCGCTCGCTCGTTCGCCAGATCCAGATGACTGCGCACACCATCAGGAATCCCATTTCCAACAGGAATAAAACCCGGGAGAAGACAGGGAAGCCAATGAAGATGGCCCGGGTATTTTCGAGGAAATAGATCGCCAGCGTGATATTGAGAGCGGGGTAGAAGGGGCGGTCGAGGATCTGGCGAAGGATCAACACCGCAGGCAGCACAGCCATCGCACTGAGAATGTATTCGAGGGTGCGCAGGGAGCCACTGAATATCCCCAGGGAAGCCACGAATGCGAGCAGGATGCCCAGGGAAATAGGCCGGCTGAACATCCCGCGCAGCGCCTCGACATCTTCCTCCAGTCGAAGCCGGTCATTGATCCGTTTCCTTAAGGCGAACATGGAAACGACCAAGCCGAGGGTGAGGAAAAAGAAGAGCAGGCTCTTCTGCCCCTCGGCCGCGAGAAATTTATTTTGTGCTTCGGTGTACTGGTTGCGCAGGGCCTCTAGGTTATTGCCAATCTCTTTGCCGGTCAGGGTTTGCCAGATCTCGCTGGACCATGCCGGTGGCGAGTCGGGCATAAAGACACGGCTCACCACAATCTGGCGGGCGAGAGCGATGCTCGCAAGATACTCCTCGACCTGTTGCTCGAGTCTTGCGACGTCGCTTTGGAGTCGAACCCCCGCGGCCTGTTGAGTGTTGGCCCTCTCAACCGCGTCCCGAATGGCCGCGTCGACTTCGTCGATCTGCAGGATGACTTCCCCGCTGACCTGTTGTCCCTCGAGGGCGCGCCTTGTTGCGGCCCAGCGCCGACGCTGCTCCCCAATGCGCACCATCGCCTCGTCGACTCGTCGGACACGTCGGTCGAGACGGCCCTCGAAGCGCGTGAGCTGTGTCATGATTGGGTCCCAGTCACGCGCGAGGCGATCGAGGTCCGAGACCGAGGCGTTGAGCTCTTGGATCTGCTGAGACTGTTCGGAGGTGACCTCAATATCGCTGAGAACGTCGGGCAAGCCGAGGATGATGGCTTCGAAAGTGCCGTCGGGTTGGATAGAGAGGAGGACTTCGTTCAGGCTCCCCTTGGTCCGCTCGGATTCCGGCCCGATTTCCGAGATCGGGATCGGCTTGCCCCGTGTTGGGGTCAGGGATTCGGCGATTTGGTTCTGGGGGGCTGGGGCGACTTGGGGAGGGCTCTGGGGGCGGGCGCTCTGGGGGCGGGCATAGGGCGCTGCTAAGAGTAGGAGGGTCAGGCCAAGCAAGGCGCTGCGGCCGAAAGGCGCGAGGAGGTTCCCAATCATTTGGCGTCGAATCATACGTTTATTGTAGAGGCTCAGAACCCGATATGCCCTTGAGCCCAAGGCCCTGAAGCCCTATTTCCAGCGGTGGGGTCGCCACGTTCCGCGGTTCGGGGATTTTGCGGAATTGACGTTGTCGGAATCGGTGCGAGAATGGTGACCGGTTTGACTGAGGAGAAGCGCGTGCGAGCACTAGCCGCTGTTGGATGTCGCTGGATCGGGAAGAGCATCGCTGTGGGGGGAGTGGGCCTGCTCCTCGCCTCAAACCCTTTGTGGGCCGCTGCGGGGGATGCTCCGGAATCACGTGTCCAGGCTAGGCAGATCTTCGGCGTACTCCCGCCCAACGCGGCGACGGCAGAGCGCCCGATGCCCGAGGCCAGGGTCAACCTGGGGCGAATGCTCTACTTCGATCCACGCTTGTCCCTGGGGCAGGATATTTCGTGCAATAGTTGCCATCGCCTCGACCTTTACGGGGTGGACGGGGAGCCCACTTCCCCCGGCCATCGTGGCCAGCGCGGGGGCCGTAATTCTCCCACCAGTTTGAACGCGGCGCTTCATGTGGCTCAGTTCTGGGATGGACGTGAGCCGGATGTCGAGGCCCAGGCCAAGGGCCCAGTTCTGAACCCCATCGAGATGGCCATGCCCAGCGAGGAGGCGGTCGTCGCGGTTCTCGCTTCGATTCCCGGGTATCCGCCGCTCTTTACAGCCGCCTTTCCCGGTGAGTCCGACCCGCTGAATTACGAGAATATGGCGAGGGCGATCGGAAGTTTCGAACGTGGGCTGATCACTCCATCGCCCTTTGATGGGTTCATGGCGGGGGAGGAGGATAGGCTCTCGCCCCAGGCCGTTGAGGGTCTCGAACTCTTCCTGTCCGTGGGTTGCGTGAGCTGCCATAACGGACCGCTGGTCGGTGGCACGACATATCGCAAGTTGGGGCTGATCAAGGCCTATCCCACCGAGGACAAGGGGAAAGAGAATGTCACTGGGCTTCCCGAGGATCGCTTCGTTTTTAAGGTGCCCTCCTTGCGCAACGTGGCGCAGACCGGCCCCTGGTTTCACGACGGCAGCATCCAAAGCCTCGACCAGGCGATCCTTGTGATGGGGAGGCACCAGCTCGGGGTTGAACTCGATGCGACCCAGCGCGCCCAGATCGGGGCTTTCCTGGAATCGCTCACCGGTCGCGTCGATCCCGCTTTCGTCGCGGAGCCCGAGTTGCCCGAGAACGGACCCAATACGCCGGGTCCCGATCGTTCTTGAGGCTCGCCTGCCTCGGCTTGGCCGGGTTCTGCCTGGCCGGGCTTGGCTGGGTGGGGCTGGGCTCGGTGGGGCTTGGCTCGGGGGGGAGGGTACCCGACCCGGCGCGGGCCCAGCAGTCCCAGCCGGGTGGGGAGCTTTCGGGCCCGGTGACGGAGCCCGCCGCTTCCCCGATCCCGGTGGGGGATTGGAACGACCCGCCCCGGGATGCCCGTCCGACGGCGCGCTGGTGGTGGCCGGGAGGCAGCGTGGAGCCCGGGAAGGTGCGCCGCCAGCTCGAAGCGATCCAGAGCGCGGGGTTCGGCGCGGTGGAGCTTCAGCCCCTGCTCTTGGGGCTGGGGGAAACCGACGTCCTCGAGGATCCGCGACTGAGGACCGTTGGGGGGGCCGACTTCTTCGCCCGGGTGGCCGACGCTGCGGCCGTAGCCAAGACTTTGGGACTCGGCTTTGATTTGACTTTGGGCAGCGGTTGGCCCGGGGGGTTGCCCACCTCGCCCGCCAATGCCGAGCGCCAACTGCTGATGGCGAGCGTCGACGTCCAGGGGCCGGCGGATTTCAGGGGCGCGCTCCCCGGGCCTCCGGACCAGACTTACCGCGACGCGGTGGAATGGGTTCTGGATGTCCTCGGCCCTCCCGACACCGAAATTCGCCGAGTGGCTGTTCTCGCGGGTCGAGTGGAAGCCGGGCCGGGTGGGGTGCCCACCCTCTCCGATGTTCGGGAACTCAGTGACCGGGTCGAGGGCGAGATTCTCGCGTGGCGCGTGCCGCCGGGGAGCTGGCGGGTATTTGCTCTCTATGCGAATTCCACTTCGCATTTCGTGATGGGAGGAGCATTTCCCGGAAGGGAGGAGGACGCCCGGGTGGTCGACCATTTGTCACGATCCGGGGCCGACGCGCTGCTCGACGGCTACGGAGCCCCGGCGATGGCCGCCTTGGCCGGTCAGTCGGTCCGGGGGCTCTTCGTGGACAGTTTTGAATTGATGGGGGAACTGCCTTTTACCCCGGGTTTCCCGGCGGCCTTTGAGGCCTACGCGGGGTACGACCTGATTCCCCAGCTTCCCCTGATCTTTCGCCGGGGAGGCGAGTCGAAATACGCCGAGATGATCGATTTCTTGGGGCGCGGGGGCGGGCCCCTCTACCGGGCGCCGGCGGGGGAGGGGGCCGAGCGTGCCGAGCGGATTCGCGAGGATTACGAGGCGGTTCGCAGCCAGCTCTTTCAGGACGAATTCGTCGGGCGCCTGGCCGAGTGGGCCCGGGCCCGTGATCTCGAATTCAGGTTGCAGGCCCACGGAGGCTACGGGGATTACCTCGATACCTATGCCCTCGCCGACGTGCCCGAGGCCGAAGGGCTTTTCGCCGACGGAGGCTTTGATTTCTTGAAATTGGCGGCCTCCGCCGCTCATGTCAGCGGCCGCCGCTGGGCCTCCTCGGAATCGTTCATCACCCTTCAGGTCTTGGGGACGCGGCTCGGATGGGAGGAGATGCAGCTCCTGGCAGGACGCGCCTACGCAGCGGGGATCAACCGCGTGGTTCACCACGGAGTGCCCTATCCCTACACTCGTGCCGACGGTGAAGCCTGGTTTCCCTTCTCCGGGGGGTTTGGCCGAATCCTCGCGGGTCCCTTCCCCATGTCGTCGGAGATCGATGCGTCATTTCTCCGGGCACTGCCCGAGTTCAATGCCTTTCTGGCCCGGCTGTCGGTGGCGATGAGCCAGGGAACCCCGGTCGCCGATGTGGCTTGGCTGCGGGTCGACCCGGCTTACCCCGACGCCGCCAGCATTCAACTCGGACGCGTCGAGGTGGGCTCGGGGGAATCGGAGACCACCCGGGTATTGCGCGCGCGCGGCCTGAGCCACGACCGGGTGAGCCGACGAATGCTGGCGGGTGCAGAACTCGAGGGCGACGGCTTCCGGGTGGGGGCCGGCCATTACCGAGCGCTCATTCTCGATCCCCTGGAAGTCGCCGAGCCCGCCCTGATCGCACGCGTGGCGGAGTTGGCGGCGGCGGGCATTCCGGTGATCGCCTTGGGCGACCTGCCTCGGCGTGCCCCGGGCCTGCGGGATGCAAGGGCCCGGGACCGTGCGGTGAAGGCGGCGGCGAAGGCGGCGAAGGCGACGGTGGTGGGTCCGGTTCGGGGGGAGGCACTCAAAGCGGTTCTTGCCCGCCGGGTGCGCCCGGGTTTTGTGGAGCCCGTCGCTGGGGAGAACCTGGCTTTCTCCCTAGCCCGGCGTGCGACTTCCCGGGGTGAGATCGCGCTCTTCTTCAACGAGGCTTGGTCGTCAGGGAGCGCCCGGCTTCGCTTTACCCGGGGTGGCGGCGCGCTCTGGCGCTGGGATCCCAGCACCGGTTCGCGCTCGCAGCTGCGCGAGAGCATCGAGGCGGGAGACGAAATCCTTCTGGAACTTGAAGCGGCGGGGGTTGCGCTCCTGACCCTCGAAGCGTCGGTTCGTGGGGGAGACCCAAGTGGGTTAGGCCCGGGGCGCTCGGGCGCGCAGCAGAAAGAGCCCGAAGCACCCGGCAAAGACTAGATCGCCCAGGGCGCCGGCCAGGGCCAGAAGGCCTACGGTCTGGGCCTGGTAGGCCGCAAGCCAGAGGAAGCCAACGCTGGTCTTCCCCAAGGCGGCGATCAGGATGAGCGCGTGGTTCTTGCGCGGATCCCGGGCAACGATCCAGTAGCCGACGCCGAAGAAGCCCACCGTGAGCCAGGCGATCCGGGTATTGAGGACGGCTGCTGGGGTGGCGAGGGCGCCGGGGTCGGCGAAAAAGGTCTGGCTATGGAAGCCGGGAAAGCCCAGGGCCACCCCCGCGGCGACCAGATTCCAGGCGGCCGCGAGGTAGAAAAGGGGCCGGTAGCGGACAGGGTCGAAGGCGGATTGAGTCATTGCGTTTGTGGCCCCCCGAGTCTTCGGGTGAATGTCTGCAGCCCTTCGGGCGTGCGCTTGGGATTTGAGGGGTGCGGCCCCTCAGTCAAGGCGCTGGATCCGGGCGCCGGTGAACTCGCCCAAGACCGGTTCGAGCAGGACTTCCTCGCGTACGCAGCGGCGGTGGAGCAGGCGAACCAACTCGTCGTCCGCCCCGGCATCGGCCTTCCCGATCCAGGCCTCCAGGGCGGCGTCGGCTTGAGCGATGTCGCTGTGCTCGCTTCCTAGGAGCCGATTGATATCGGCGAGGCTGTCGGCTGCCAGGGCGGGTCCGTAGCGATTCGAGCGCTCGAGGTAGACGGCGGTCCGCCAAGCGGTTTGGCGGGCGTAATCCTCGAACCCGGGCTCGGCGGCTTCGGGAGCCAGCCGCAGGCTGAGATCCTCGTAGAGCGGGCTGCGCGAATTGCTCTCGCCTTCGGGAAGCGGGGGCAGGGGGAGTTCAAGGCCACGGGTTTGGGCGATGACCTCCATGGGCGCCCGGCTGTAGACGTGGAACCAGCAGAGATATTGGATCAGATCGACGCCCGGGCGAGCGCGGCTGAGCACCGGGACTGTAGCCAGGGGGGTGGTCATGGCGAAGCGCACGGTGTGGTAGTCGACGAGGAAGTGGTCGACGGAGTGCCCCACGAACTCCTCGTAGGCTGCAAGGGCGGGGCGGAGGTCGCCCAGGGGCTCGCTTAGATCGCGGCAGCGAAGGGCGCCGAGATCTTCGGCGGGGTCGCCGAGATGCGCGAGTTCCAGGTCGATGACCGCCGTGACCCGGCCCCGGTCGAAGAGGAATTGTCCGGAATCGCCGCAAACGAAGCAGGCCGAATCGGCGGCGGGAGGGACATTTCGTTTGAGCCATCCCAGAGCAAACTCGATCAGGGGTTCCGGACGGGATTTGCCGCGGCGGTAGGTTTTTTCCCAGAGGGGGAGGTCGGCCAGGGCCAGGCGCTCGGGTTCCGACGGGGCGTCCAGGCCCGCGTCGAGAAAGGGTTGGATCTCCAGGGCATGGATCTGCGCGAGAATTCGCATGTAGTCGCGTTGGACCGAGGCCTGCTCTTCGGCCGTCGCTGCGGTGGATAGATCGGCTTGGCCGGGCGAGCACTCCATGAGAATGCCCCGGGGTTCAGGGCAAAAGCCGAAGACCTGGGGCACGGGGATCCCCTGGGCCGAGAGGACCTTCAGGCAGGCCATTTCGTGTTCGAGGGCGTATTGCGCGGAGTCGGAGACGCCCCGATCGCCCCGGAAATAGAGGGGAATCTTCTCGCCGTTGCGCTCGAGATCGAGAAAATAGGCGGGCCGCCAGCGGGCTTGGCGCTCGCAGTGGGTGATGCGCCCGCCCATGAAATCTTCGACCCAGCGACAGACCGCTGCTTGATCCTTTTGGCTCATAGTTCATCTCCTAGGCTGACCGCGAGGTTCGCGAGGGTGCACCGGCCGCGGGGCTTGGGCTTTCGACTATAGGCGGAATTTGGTTATCCTGAAGGCTTCCATTGCGCCGGTGCGAGCGCCCTTTTTTGCGGGGCTCGGCGGCGCTTGAATCCGGGAGCCACGATGTCCAGTAACCCCTATGCGAGCGGAAATTTTGCCCCTGTCGATGACGAAGCCACGGTGACGGCCTTAGCCGTGCGCGGGGAAATTCCGCGCGATCTGGCCGGGCGACTCCTTCGTATCGGGCCCAACCCCGTGGCACCGGGAGAAAACGACCATTGGTTTGCCGGCAACGGCCTGGCCCACGGGCTTCGCCTCCGAGACGGCAAGGCCGAGTGGTATCACTCGCGTTTCGTCCGCGACGATCAGGTCTGTGACGCCAGGGGCTGGCCTCAAACTCCGGGGCCGCGCTTCTACGAAGGAGCCAGCGGTCTCGCGAATACGAATATCATCGGGCTGGGCGGCAAGACCTACGCGATCGTGGAAGGCGGCGGCTTTCCCATGGAGTTGGACGATCAACTGGACACGGTCCAGTGCTCTGATTTCGGGGGAACCCTCCAGAGCCCGTTTAGCGCCCACCCCAAATGCGATCCGAAGAGCGGGGAACTCCACGCGGCGGTTTACTTCGCGGGCTGGGAAAATCTTCAGCACGTGGTGGTCTCGCCGGAGGGGAAGGTTGTGCGGGCGATGGATATCCCGGTTCCGGGACGGCCCATGGTTCACGATTGTGCGCTTACCGAGAACTACTTCATCGTGCTCGATCTCCCGGTTGTCTTCTATCCTCCGGCGCCGGGTGAAGAGGGTGGGCTCGGTTCGTATCGTTGGCAGGAAGAGTACGGTTCCCGAGTGGGGCTGCTGCCCCGGACCGGGACGGCGGATGAGATCGTCTGGTGCGAGGTCGAGAACTGTTTCGTCTTTCATTCCCTCAACGCCTACGAAGATGCCGAGGGCCGAGTTGTTTTGGACGTGGTGCGGCACCCCAAGATGTTCGCGACCAACCTCACGGGTCCAGGCGAAGGGCCGCCCACCCTCGATCGCTGGCTGCTCGATCCGAGAGACGGCTCGGCGAAGGAAAGCCGTATTTCGGATCGCCCCCAGGAATTCCCCCGGCACGATGAGCGACTCGTGGGCAAGCCCTACCGTTATGGCTATTGCGGGGCTTCAGGGACGGAGGGCCTCTATGGGGGGCTCCTCAAACACGACCTCGAGACCGGCGAGTGCCTGCATCGCGACGACGGGGTCTCGAAGCAATACCAAGAGGCAGTTTTCGTGCCCTGCGGCGACGATGCCGACGAAGACGACGGCTGGATCATGAGCTATCGCCACGACGCCGAGCGGAATACGACCGAGGTCGTGATTCTTCACGCCCAGGATTTCTTGGGAGAGCCGGTGGCCGTCATCGACCTGGGCGTTCGGGTGCCCTTTGGCTTTCACGGGAATTGGGTGTCGGATGCGTGAGCGCAGCATGGGTTGGCTCGGGGCCAAGGGGCTTCGCTCCCTGGGGTTCGGCGCGGTCGGGCTGCTCGGCTCTCTGCTTCTGCTTCAGGCGGTAGCGAGCGCGGAGAGTTCGGGGGAGGGAACGCTTCTCGATCTCGAGGCCGCCCGGCTCTCGGGCAGTCTGGAGTCTCTGGAGGAATATCGGGGCGAGGTTCTTCTGGTGGTGAATACGGCGAGTGAGTGCGGATTTACGCCGCAATACGAGGGGCTCGAATCCCTCTATGAAAAGTATCGGGGGCAAGGCTTTAGCGTCCTGGGATTTCCTTCCAATGATTTTGGAGGCCAAGAGCCCGGCAGTGACCCGGAGATTGGGGCCTTTTGCAAGCGCAATTACGGCGTCGAATTTCCCATGTTCAGCAAGGTCAAGGTCAACGGAAAGGGGCAGCACCCCGTCTACGCCTTCCTGACCTCGCGTCCGCCTCCGGTGGGCGGCCCGGTTCGCTGGAATTTCGAGAAATATCTGGTGGACCGCTCGGGTCAGGTTGTTTCGCGCTTTCCGTCGTCCACCAAGCCGATGAGTTCGCAGATGGTCGCTGCCATCGAAGAACTACTGGGCCCCGTCCCTGTGCCTGGCGCCCCGGGCGCTGATCTGCCCGAGTAGTCGCCGTCCAAGCTGGAACTCGCAGGCGGAGCGGGCGGCTCTAGAGGGCTTGGCTAGTCACGCCTGAGGAAGTCGATGACGATTTCCCGGTTCGAGATTCGCCAGCCCTCGGGCGTGCGGACGAAGCGGTCTCGGTATTCTCCCACCATCGCCGGGCCCTCGAGGGGGGCAAGAGAGCGACCGGATTTTCCGTCGTGCCGGTAGAGGGTGAGGTAGACGGTGCCCGAGGCCGAGTTCTCATCGTGGATATCCAAGCGCAGGTTATTGCACACGTGCCTCGACATTCGGCCAGCATTGGCTTGTCGCGCCGCCATGGCCTTGCGGATCCCCTCGCGTCCCTCGAGGGTTGCTTCAGCGGAGATCCAGCATCCCTCCTCGCTGAAGAGGTCGGCGACGCGCTCGGCTTCGCCGTGATCGATGAAGTGGCAATAGGCGGTGACTAGGCGCTCGCAATCGCGTTCGATGGAAAGCTTGTCGCTCGAGTCCAATTCGATTCTCCTGGTCGAGGTTTTCTCGGGTGCCTGCGCCCAGCCCATGCCTGGGGGTACGATGAGCGAAGTCATTCAGTTGAGGGTTGGCGCCTCTTTTCTCAGGGCCTGGGCAAGGCTAGAGAGGGCAGCCGCCTGGGGATCTCTTGGCTTGAAGGCAAGATAGCGCTCGAGGTCGGAGAGGGCTGCCCCGGCGCAGTCGAGTTCTCGGTAGATGAGAGCACGCTCCCGGAGCTCGGAGAGATCGTCTCCAGCCAGGAGCAGGATTCTCTCACTGCAGCCGAGCGCCGTCTCATAGTTCTTGTTCCGGATGTGGATGAATTTTAAATTCCGCAGGAGCCTCTGGAGAATCTCCTTGCTGGGTGTGGCGTCCAGCATGTGGGGCTGGAAGGGGACCCGGCCTTTTGTGGCTCGAGCGAGACGCGCTTTGCAGTCCGCGATGTCGATGGTCTGGCCGGCGAAGGGGTCGATCAGGAGTTCTGTCTCGTCGGGGAAAGCCTTCACTAGAAAATGGCCTGGGAAGCTCACTCCTCGGCAGTCGAGTCCGAGCCTTTCGGCGATGTCGACGTAGAGGATGGAGAGGGTGATAGGGATGCCTCGGCGGGTTTCGAGGACTCGGTCGAGGTCACTATTCTCGGGGTTGGCGTAATCGCTCGAGTTGCCCGAGTAGCCTTCGGAGTGGAAGAGGGCCGCGTTGAGGGTTTCGATCTTGGCCTGCTCCGAGAGGCGGGATGCAATGCCCGGGCGAAGCTTTTCGGCGAGGGCGTGGAGGCGCGAAAGGCAGCCTTGAACATCGAGATCAGAGCGAGACTCAGCCGCAATCCAGAGCGCCCCCTCGGCCAGGGAAATCTCTTCGTTGGGGAGTAGGGCCAGGCGTTCGAGTTCTTGGCGGGGATTCATGGCTGCATTCTCGCTCACTCCCGAGTCAAGGGCGACGTTCGGTCGCGATGCTCGCGGGATTGGGCGGGCCGGCGATCTGAGCGTATCCCTAGAAACTTAGCCCCAGGCCCACGCTGAGATAAACGTCGTCGGACTCAGGGGTCGAGCCGTCTGCCTGCTCGGTGGGGTCGCCGATTCGCGTCCAGTTCAGGGTTGTGTTGAGGGTGAGGTATTGGGTGATGTCCACTTCGAACTTGAAAATGCCTTGCTGATCGGGATTGGACGACCGTGAGGCAGGGATGGTGATCGAGTAATTTCCGTTAAAAGTGATGTCATCTGTGATATCCCAACGCGCATGGCTGGCTAGGCTGATCGCGAACGACTCAAAGAGGGGGCTCTGGTTGAGTGTGGATTCGTACTCGACGCGCTGATACTGGCCGACGCCCGAGATCTGCCATTCGAGTGCACTGCTCCTAGCGAGTTGGTAGCCCACTCCGGCACCCGGCCTTACGCGTAGATTGATATTCGCAAATGTGTCGGAGTAGTACTCGAAAACCGCCGGAATTAAGAAGAGACGATCGCGGATAAAGAGGTCGGCCTCAAAGAGCAGTTGTTGGTTGCTGATATTCGTGGTGCCATTGGTTGTCCCCCAATTTCCGTAATATTTCGTGTCGAGTCTGAGGAAGGCGCCTCGGCGTTTCAGTGAGGCTTGGACATTGGCGTTCACTTGGTCGGTATTGCCCGAGCTGCCCGAAATTCCGGCATCGACGCTGCCCGACCAGAGATTGAGTTCATTGCGATCCCCTACGGCAAGCGAGATGAACTGCGTTCGCGGCAGGCTGATCAGGCCAGAATCGCTTTGGATGATCACCTTGTCCTTGGTGATTTGTCCGACGCCTATAAAAAAACGTTGATCGGTGAAGACGAAGGTGTCGACGCGAGAAGAGTGGGTTTCGACCACGTCCTTCATCTTGAGAGTGATCTTGTCGAATTTGTCGCTATCGAACTCCATCTGGTCGTCGCGGATGCCGTCGATTTTCCCCTTTAGCCATTCCCCGGTGTTGAGCAGTACCCACTCCCACTTGCCAGGCTCGAGCCCGGCCGGGTACCAGCGAGGGGCGCCCGTCTGGAATTTAGGACGCGTGGTCAGGGCGGAATCGTCTTTTGAGTCGCCCTCGTCACTTTTGGCTGGCTCCGGCAGAGAGACGGTCACGCCGTTATCCGCGTACGCCGGCCCGATGGCCATGGGCATGGCGAGAAGGAGGACCAAGAAGCTGACAAGGAAATGTTTTTGAGAAGTTCGAATCATCGGGGAAGACTCTGGCATGAACGAGAATGGAAGGGTAGTCCAACGCCCATTCCTTTGAATCAGGGTCGTTGTTGTAGGTTCGGAAAGGGCTCGGTGAGGCAGGGGCGGATCAGGTCTTGAACTCGAGCCCCTGGAAACTCCCCTCGCTTCGCCAATCGGCGAGAAGCTTGAAGAACTCGATGGAGCCTCCGCCATAGGGGGCCGATCGAGCCGCGCCCGGGTTCGGTTGACCCTCGTTGTTGTAGTAGCCTGGGGTGCATTCGGCACCCCCGAGGGCGCCCATGGCACCGGCTCCCTTCTCGAGGATGGTTTCGACCCAAGCCTCTTCGGCGGATTCGGAGACCTCCACAGTTCGATATCCCTCGGAGAGGGCGTGTCCGATGACGTGAGAGAGGTGGGTCGTCAATTCTTCCAGGAGGTGTGGGAAGTTGGCAGTGAAGGCGGCCTGGCTCATGTGCATCAGGAAACAGTTGGGGAAGCCCCGGCTCTGCATCCCGTGGAGAGAGCTCATGCCCTCAGACCATTTTTTGCTCAGGGTGACGCCATTGCGGCCAGTGATTTCGTAGCCGGATCGCCGGGCGTAGGAGGTGCCAACCTCGAAGCCGGTGGCGAAGATGATGCAGTCGACTTCGTACTCAACGCCCGCAACGACGAGCCCCTTCTCCGTGATGCGATCCACTCCTTTGCCATTGGTGTCAATGAGTTCGACGTTGCCTCGATTGAAGGTGGGGAGGTAGTCGTCGTTGAAGGTGGGGCGCTTGCAGAACATGGGATAATAGGGTTTGAGTTTTTCTGCGAGGATAGGGTCATCAACGAACTCATCCACCCGGCTTCGGATTTCGTTCATTTTGTCGAAGTTGGCCTTCTCCATGATCTGGGGCACGTCGATCTTGCCCGCCTGGCTCGCTTCTTTGAAGCGGTTGACCATTTTTCCGATGAGATCAGTCCAGCCGTCGTGGACCAGATCTTCGCTCTGGGGGACGCCCGAGACGAGGCCGTTGAAATTTTCCATGCGGTGCTTGTGCCAACCGGGTTGCAGATCGGCTGCCCACTCGGCGTCGGTGGGGGAATTTCCGCGCACATCGACGGAAGAGGGGGTGCGCTGGAAAACGAGAAGTTTCTTGGCGGCTTCCCCGAGGAAGGGAACACACTGAATGGCGGTCGCGCCGGTACCGATGACGGCAATCGTCTTTTTGCTTAGGCGGTCGAGGTTTCCGTTCGGGTTCCCCCCGGTGTAGTCGTAATCCCAGCGGCTGGTATGGAACGTATGCCCTTTGTAGTCGTGAATGCCTGGGATACCTGGGAGTTTGGGACGGTTCAGGGGGCCATTGGCCATGGTGACGAAGCGCGCGCGCAGCGCGTCGCCGCGGTTGGTGGATACGATCCAGCGATCGATTTCTTCGTCCCAACGCATGCCGGTCACTTCCGTCTGGAAGAGCGCGCCTCGGTAGAGATCGAAGTGGCGTCCGATGCTCTGGCTGTAGTCGAGAATCTCTCGGGCTCGGACGTATTTCTCTGTGGGTACGTATCCGAGTTCCTCGAGCAGGGGAAGGTAGATATACGACTCGATATCGCATTGGGCCCCGGGGTAGCGGTTCCAGTACCAGGTGCCCCCGAAATCCCCTCCCTTTTCGACGATACGGATATCTTCGACGCCCACCCCGCGCAGCCGGGCGGCGGCCTGAAGTCCTCCGAAACCCCCTCCGATCACGAGCACTTCGACATCCTCCTGGAGGGCTTCGCGCTCGAGCGGACCGTCGACGTAGGGGTCGTTTACATAGTGCTCAAACTGGCCGACGACTTCGACGTATTGTTCATTGCCGTCCGCGCGCAGGCGCTTGTCGCGTTCGCTCCGGTATCGATCGCGGAGAGCGTCGAAATCCTGATCGGCGGACTGGGCGAGTTCTTCGTCGGGTGATGTGCTCATGCTTGGGCCTTTAGCTTAGGTGAGTTGTGGTCGGAAGGCGCTGAGCCCAGGCCATTTCGCAGCATGGCGAGGAAAGCATCGGCTACGGCCTCGTCCCCGGGGTAGGGGGCAGCGGCGACAAGGCGGTCTAGGAATTGGTAGGCACCGAGGGCAAAAAAACCTCGGAGGCGAATTTCTGAGGGTGTCATGGGCGCAACGCTGCCCTCTTGGATGGCGGCCTCGACGCGTGTAGAGAAAACCCGCAGCCAGCCGTCGAGGGCGCGCTGGTAGAGCTCGGGGTCGTGGAGTCGGACTTCCTCGGCGAGTCGAGCGTGAGAGGGATTCTTTCGCAGGTAGCGGAGGAAAGTGAGAAGGCCGGCCCGCTCCTGTCGGAAAAACTCCTCGCTGGTGGTCGGCAGGGAAAGGGGAAATTTGGCTCGAAAATCCTGGATCAGGCTGGCCATGGACTCGCGCAGGAGTTCTTTTTTGGAGCCGAAATGGTAGTTGATGACGCCCACGGCAACGTCCGCTCGGCGGGCGATGCGGGCGACGGAGGTCTTCTGAAAGCCCACCGCGCTCGCCTCGAGAAGGGCTGCCGCGAGAATCCGCTTGCGGGTGGTCCCCGAGCGCCGGTAGCGCGTCCGCGGGACGCTGCTCGTCGGGGTTTGGGCGGGTGCCTGGGAGACCATGACTCCAAAATTTGAACCATTTTTCAGTAATTGGCAAGGCGTTCGCACGAGATTCCCGACTTCCTTGTCCTGCCTGGGGGAAGCCCGCGGGCTTTTTCCTATGCTGCGGATTCCGTAGGGCCGGGATGGCCGGGTCGGAAGGCGGGATTACCCGAATTTGGGAAGCGATATGGGCAGGAAAAAAAATATTTTCTACGCGCAGTCCGGGGGCGTGACCTCGGTGATTAATGCATCGGCCTGTGGAGTGATCGAGACGGCGCGCCAGCATCGGGATCGTATCGGCAAGGTGCTGGCTGGGCGCAATGGGATCATCGGCGCTCTGACCGAGGATCTCATCGACACCAGCCGCGAGAAGAAGTCCAATATTGCGGCTCTTCGCCACACGCCGGCGGGTGCGTTCGGTTCCTGTCGCTACAAGCTCAAGAGCTTGGAAGAGAGCAGGGCGGAGTACGAGCGGCTGATCGAGGTCTTCAAAGCGCACGATATCGGATACTTCTTCTATAACGGTGGGGGGGATTCTGCGGACACGTGTCTCAAGGTTTCGCAATTGGCGAAGAGCATGAATTACCCGATTCAGGCCATTCATATTCCGAAGACGGTGGATAATGACCTGCCAGTCACTGATACGTGTCCGGGTTTCGGCTCGGTCGCCAAGTACATCGCGATATCGACGCGCGAGGCGAGCTTGGATGTGGTCTCGATGGCCAAGACCTCAACCAAGGTATTCATCCTCGAGGTGATGGGGCGGCACGCGGGCTGGATCGCCGCGGCCGGAGGCATGGCCTCGACTCCTGAATCTCAGCTCCCCATCGTCATCCTCTTTCCCGAGATCACCTTCGATCGCGAGCGCTTCATGGCCGCTGTTCAGCACAAGATCAAAAAGTTCGGGTATTGCTCGGTCGTGGTCTCCGAAGGGGTTCGAGGCCCAGACGGAAAATTTCTTTCGGATCAGGGGCTCAGGGATGCCTTCGGTCACGCCCAACTCGGCGGCGTTGCGCCAGCGGTCGCTTCCATGGTGAAAGAGGATCTTGGCGTCAAATGCCACTGGGCCGTGGCCGACTACCTGCAGCGCTCGGCTCGGCATATTGCGTCGAAGACCGATGTTACCCAGGCCTATGCCCTGGGAAAGGCCGCCGTTGAGCTGGCTCTAAAGGGGCGGAACTCGGTGATGCCGGCCATCATTCGCACCTCCGACTCACCTTATCGCTGGAAGATCGAAGAGGTGGCTCTCTCCCGGGTCGCCAATCGGGAGAAGATGATGCCGAGGCGGTTTATCAGCCGCGATGGCTTCGGGATTACGGCCAGTTGCCGGAGATACCTGAAGCCCCTGCTCAAGGGCGAGGACTACCCTCCCTACCGCGATGGTCTCCCGGTCTATGTGGAGCTTTCCAATCATTCGGTGGCCAAGAAATTGAAAGCGGATTTCGATCTGGATCGGTAGGCCGGGGTTGGAGCAGAACCGCCTACTCAGTGGGTTGAGTTATGGCCGAACTGGCTCTTCGGCTTAGAGCACTCCCGAAGTCTTCCTCCCCTGAGAGGTCAAGAAAGCGAGATGAAATCACGAGCTACACGTGTTTCGAAGTGGATCTGGTCGGCAAGGTGGCGCACGTCCAGATGAAGCGTCCTGAGGCATTCAACAGCATGGTGCCCAAATTCTGGGATGAATTGCCCAGTATCATCCAGAAATTCGACGAGAGCGGCGAAGCCCGGGCTGTCGTGATCTCTTCGACAGGCAAGCATTTAACCGCGGGGATGGATCTCGCCGTCTTCGGTTCGGGGGCGGAGGTCGGTAAGGCCGAGAAGGCGGAGATGGGAAGGCTTCGGGCACAGCATCGTCGGCATATTTTAAAGATTCAGGAGAGCTTCAGCTGCGTGGACAGGGCCAGGATGCCCGTGCTGGCGGCGATCCAAGGCGGCTGTATTGGTGGGGGTGTAGATCTCATCTCGGCTTGTGATATGCGCTACTGCACCCAGGACGCTTTTTTTTTGCATCCAGGAGATCAATATCGGAATGACTGCCGATGTGGGAACCTTTCCGCGCCTTCCGCATGTGCTTCCCCAGGGCCTTGTTCGGGAACTGGCCTACACGGGGCGACGACTGCAGGCCGACGAGGCCGCGGCCGCTGGGCTCGTGAACAAAGTGTATGACGATCACGAGGCCCTGGTGGACGGCGTGATGGGTGTGGCCCAGGAGATCGGCGAACGCTCACCCCTCGCCGTGTGGGGTAGCAAGGCGATGCTGAATTACGCGCGCGATCACACCATTGCGGATGGTCTTGACTATATCGCGACCTGGCAGACCGGAATGTCCCAGCCCAGTGATATGGCGGAGGCTTTCGAGGCCAAACGCGAGAAACGTGAAGCCCAATTCGCCGACCTTTTACCTGATCGGAAAAAGATCTGAGCCCTTGGGGTCGGCGGGGAGTTTATTTCTTCGCGTAGAGCTAGCGGCCGAAGAGCTTGCCGACTCCGTCCTTCCCTCCGAGGCCACCGAGGATGTTCCCAGCTTCGTTGCCGACTTTGTCCGAAACCCCGCCCGTGGCCTTCTTTAGTCCGTCGCCCATCATGCCGAGGGCTGCCCCGGGCAAGGCCCCTGCGGCGGCCTTGGTGATGGATGTGACGAGAGCATTTTGGTCCACCTGGATGTCGAGGTCATCGATGGGACCCCGCAGCTGAACTGGAACCTCCAGTCGACTGATCGGGATCTCTCTTCCCGAGAACCGGACCGAGGAATCCTTTAGGGTGATCGCGACTGGAAAGTCGATCCAGGCGCCATCCCTATCCTCAATATTTCCCTCAGCCCGAAGGTCGACGCTTCCGCCCCTGACTTTCCCGGAGATGGCTTCGAGGCTCCCGGCAAGATCTTCAGCGGGGAGGTTGGTCAGCACCAGGCGCAGGTGGTTATTTCCCCCTTTGGCCGACGCCCCGTTGAGGGCGATGGCCAGGTCTAGATTGCCGCTTTCGGATTGGATGCCGAGGCTCGGGCCCACCTCGACCAGATGGGGCTGGGTCGAGAGATTCTCGAATTGGATGTCCAGGCGTTCATCGGGCATCAGGGTTGTTGTCGTGCCAGGGGCAAGAATACGATCGATTTGGAGGAGAGGGGCCCCCATGATGAGATGATCGGCAGAAACGTGTACCCGCCCCTGGGCCTGGATTTCTCGGTCGAGCCATTCGTCCAGAAGTGGATCGGGCCCCGACGGTTCTTGTGCCTGGGGCTCTTTGGAGGCGCCACGCGGAAGGTTTCCGCTCGAGTGGTTGGAGAGTTTGTCGAGCCAGACGCGCACTTGTTGAAGCCTTCCGCGCCAATTCTCATCGAGATCGAAGGAGTCGCTTTCTACGCTGGCCTGGGAATCTGCTTTGGGAGGATCCGAGGGGGGCGGCTGATTTAACTGCCCGGGAACTTGGCGTTTTTTGCCGTGGCTCCCTCCCTCGACGACAATTTCCTCGATGCGCATTCGCTTTCGGAGCAGGTCTGAAGTGCTGATATCCACGGCGATCCGGTCGGCTCGAAAGATGTCGGTATCGAGTGCCTTGGGGTCGGCAACGGCGAGCCCTTGCAGGGAGAGGCGTCCGGTCGCCAGATCGAGCTCGGCGGCTTCCAGATCGACCGTTGCCCCGTTCGCTCGAGCGAGGTTGGATTGGATGAGACTTCGGGCGGCCGGACCGTCGATCCAGCCCGAGGAAAAATAGACCGTAGGAATGAGAGCCAGCACGAGGATGACTCCCCAGATACGGATCGGCTTCGCCTTGGCGTCGAGAAGCTTCGCGTAATCCGAGGTGGGGATCTTCCCCAGTAGGAGCCGCAAGATGAAGCGGACCGCGAGGTTGCCCGTGATCGCTCGGAACTGATCGGAGTTCGCTTCGGCTTGGGCAAGTCGAGTGCGTAGGCCCGTGACCCAGCGGCTGAGGAAATACCCCATGAGCAGTCCGGTCGCGGTCCCGAGAACGAGTCCGCCGGTGGTGGCGTAGTACTCAAAGCCGAAAAGCGCCGTGACAGGCGCATTGATGAGGAGGATGAATAGTCCCTGGGTTGGACCGTCGAGAAGTAGGCGCCCAAGTTCGAAGCTCATCGGGAGCAGGACGAGGGAGAGAAGGCGCGCCACGATTTCGATGAGGCCGGCGAGGGCCAGATTGCAGTTGAGAACAAGAAGCAAGATGCATAGCGATACGATCAGGCCTCCGGCTTGTGAGAAACCCGGCATGAACCCCAAAACGGCGCCGATCAGGCTGGCCAAGATGATTTGGGTCGGCGAGGCCTCTCCGAGGAAGGCTCTGATAAGTTTTTGCAACTTCATTTCTTCTCCTGGCTAAGACTTGCGGGTCGTGTTGGGCAATCGCGGGGGCGGGAGCTACCGGGCCCCTCCCATCACTTCATCCATGTCGATCATCCTCTCCTCGCGGATGGAGAGTTGTGCCGCCGCTCCCACCGCCACGGACCAGAGCCCTTCGTTGAGCCCCGCGTCGGGTTCGTGGCCATGGAGCAAAGCATCACGAAAGCGCAAGTGCTCGATATAGGACGCGCCGTGGTGATAGCCTTGATGGCGAATATCGGTATTTTCCACGGTCACGCTGTCTACCCCGCCGATCCAATGCTTGCCTCGGGTTCCCGCGCGAATCACCGATTCAGGAATCAGTGCTTCGACCTTTCCGGCTTCCCCAACCACCGAGATCTCTTCCTGGTTGTGGGTGGCCTCAGCGAACATGCAGAGATCCAGCATGCCCCGGGCGCCTGAGTCAAATTCGACGATCACGAAAGCATTGTCGAGGATGTCGGGCCGCTGACCGCCGTAGCTTTCGTCGAGATGGTTGACGTCCTGGGCTCCCGAGGCGAAGACGCGGACCGGTCGAGCCGCCGTGATCAGGTGCATAAGGTCGAAGAAATGACAGCATTTCTCGACAAGGGTCCCGCCGGTGTTGGCATTGAAGCGGTTCCAGTCGCCGACCTTCGGGAGAAAGGGGAATCGATGCTCGCGAATGGCCACCATGCGTACGTCGCCCACTGCGCCCGCCTGAACTTTTTCGATCAGGGCGGCGACGGCAGGCATATACCGGTATTCGAGACCCACCCAGGCCAGGAAGCCGGGGGCAGCCGCCGCGAGAATGCGTTGGCAATCGCTTACGGTGGTACAGAGAGGCTTCTCTACGAGAACCGGAATACGCGCTTCGAGGATATCGAGCAGAATGTCTACGTGGGTCATGTTGGGGGTCGCAACGACCACCGCATCGCAGGTTCCGGCTTCGATCAGTTCGCGATGGTCATGGAACTCCTGGGCGGGGGCGTCAAGGTGCGCCCGAGCGGCTTCCAGGGATGCGGGCACGGGGTCGCAGATCGCGACCACCTCGGCGCCCTCGATGGCCTTCAGGTTCCGGATATGCTCGACGCCCATCATCCCGGTTCCGATGACACCGTAGCGAAGCGGTGATGTGGAGCCTGTGACAACCATCGGCGAGGAATTCCTGCATTTCGAAGGGGCGGGGAGTTGTCTGCGGTTCAGGGTTGGCCCATGGCCTGGATGGCCTTGAGGCGATCTTCGACCTCGGAGCGGAGGCCCCGGCCTAGGAGGCTGCGTTTGAATGTGCCCAGGGCGTCGTCGAAAAGGATCAAGTCGAGAGTCCAGAAATAGCGACCGGGCTGGCCCGGCAGACTACCCTCGGGAAGTATGCCGCCCAACTGGAGTCGGCCCGCCAGATAGTGGTTCGAGTAGAGATTCTGAAGCGCCATGACACTCCCCTGGTCCGCAGGAGGGGCTTTGTTCAGGTAGACGACCCGATCGACCGACAGGGTAGGGCGATAGCCGAAATCGGAGACAGACCAGAGAACACGATCACTCTCACCGGTGGTGGTCCCTCCCGCGCCTCCAGGGTCTGCAAGGGTTTTGGAGAGTCGGGGATATAGGTCAAGAACCGGTTCCGCTTCGGCTAACAGTCGACGAATGCCAGTAGCCACAGGATAGGGGGTGGGTTTGTCGGCGTAGGTGATCAGGGCGGGCAAGCCCTTCGCCTGGAACCCACTGACTTCATCAGCCAATGCGGTTCGGAAGCCGCCCAGAAAAGCCTGCCGCGCGCCGGGAGCTTGCCAGTTGAGGGCTTCCGCCTCGGCAATTCCGAGAGCGGAGAGCTTGAACCGGCATTCTTGCGGCCGACATTCTTCGAGGACGGAGTAGTCGTCGTCATCGAGTTTGAGGGGGGCGAGATCCTGGGCTTGGGCCGGATTCTCGAAATAACCGAATTGGTCGGGCTGCATCAGCGAGGGGATGGCGTCTGAACCGGGCAAAAAGAAAGGGCTCTGGGCGCCGGCTTCGAGACGGACCAAACCCATATAGACGGCTTGACGCGAGCGTTCGGAGACCTTGATCTCCACAACAAGAGGCTCTTTTTCGGCCGAAACGAGTTGGCCCGGCGCGACCTGCATGAAGTCGAGGAGCGCGGACCCGAACACGCTGTCCTCGGCTAGGCTCGCTCGGGGCAAGAGCAGCAGAGCTAGGAGCGCCGAGAGTGAGAGCAGGCCGAGCGATCTTCTCTGAGCCGGGTGGCGGTGATGCCCGTCGTCGTCTGAAATCTTTTTAAGGCTTCCCATGGGTGAGCGCCTCCGGGTTGGTCTTCGGCTTCGTTCCACTCGCTTGGGCCGAGTAGAAGGTCCGGAGTTCGGCGACTACGGAAGCGATGGGTTCGATGTGCTTGGTCGTCCAATCGGTGGTGTAGAGCGTGCGACCCTGATCCCGAGCGTCGCGAAGCAGTGAATCGATTCGGCGCGCTGTGCCGGCGGTCTGCTCTCTATCCTCCCCCGCCGTAAGTTGACGGGCCAATTTTCCCGAGGTGCGGTCGAGTTTCTTAAGGGTGTCGAGGTAGAGGCTGGTGGCCCGTTGCTTCGACGCGTTACTCGCGGAGATGACCTGGGGTTCTTTTCGGGTCGCGCTTCGGAGCGATTTGATCTCTTCGCTCAGTTGGCTGGCGAGCGCCGTCACTCTTGCCTGATCCCAGGCCACGTCATCAGAAAACGCAGGGGCCGGGAAGAGGGCGAGCGAGAGTAGTGGTAGAGAGAGGAGCAGGAAAGAGAGCAATGCGAAAGAGCGCCCGCTGAAAGAGCGCAAGGGGAGAGAGCTCAGTGCGAGAGGGGGCAGGGATGGAGATCCGGGTCCGAGGAGCGCTTTGGGTCGATGGCTCATTTGAGTCTCCAGCGTTCGCCGCTTGAAGCGAGCCCGAGGCGTGAATACCGGCGCTCGGGCTATTTCCGTTCGAAGCGTCGTTTGAAGTTCCTGCGGAAGGTAATCGAGGTTCGGGCCGAGGGTCACCCCTCGGGCCAAATGGGAGCGGGTTCGGTGGGGATCTTGCTCGGCGGGGCGGGGTGGGCAGGTTCCAAATTCTGGAGAAACTCTTGAAAAATTGGATTGGCACGCAGGAGTTCGCGGCCCGCGGTCTTGAGGTCGTCTACGGTCTGATCGCTCAAGACAAAACTGGTCGGGATCAATTTGAAATAGTCTCGACTCTGCTTTTGGGGGATGGAGTCGAAATCGATTTCGATCAGGCGAGCGTCGACCCTCTTTCCGGACTTCTCCGAGAGGATCTCGGCCCATTGAGTGAGGGAAATCTCGGTCAGAAGCAGGGTCTCGAGGTTGTAACGGCGGATTTGAGAGCCCGAAACCGAATTCATGAGTGAGGCGAAGGAAGGGGAGGCCGAACTCATGTCGATGCCAGGGTTGGGCGCGGTTTCGGCGTTGACCACGATCACGACGAAGTGGTCGGGCGGCTCACGTTCGACGATGTCGAGGAAGCGGTCAGCTCCTCCGATGGCCTCGGCTAACTCGATCGAATAGCGAAGCCCCAGATTGTCGGCGATGCCGCCGTCGATCAGGTGGATGTAGGGGCGTGTGTCGGCATTCGCGAAATCGACAAATGAGAGGGCGGCTTCGTAACGACGTCGGTTTGTGCTTCGGGTGCCCAGGGATTCTTGAATCCATCCAGGAGACTGAAAGCCGCAGGTGCCCGCGTAGTTCTTGAGTGTGATGGGGCTCAAGAGAACGGGGACCGCGGAAGACGCGGCGACGGCGGCAGAGACGGGAAGGCTGTCGAGGTCCGAACAGATCACATCGAACTGCCCCTGGTTGAAGGTGAAGCGAAAGCCATGGGAGAGGTCTGTGGCATTGATGTGAACATGGGGGCCGGGGGCTGCCTGTAGGTCAGCGAAGGTGGCTCCATCGAAGACCTTGCGGTCGTAATATTCCATGGCCAGGAGGCTGCGGCTGAAGGAGGGGCTCAAAAGGCGCACGAGATTTTTGGGCCGCAAAGCCTCAAGGATCAGCGAACGTTGAATGTTGCGGTAGAGGAACTTGCTCTCGAAGTCCTCGAAAATTCGATCGCCGAAGAGGCCGTAATAGGCTGCGGGAAAGGTTCCCCCCGAGACCGCGCTGATGGTGTCGATCTCGTCGAGTAGCCGGGTGCTCTGACCATCTAGGACGACCTGGGTGGCGCGAAGCTCCTCGAGGACTCCGTAGGCAAAAGCTGCGGCGCGAGTGCCGCCTCCAGAGAAGGCGAGGGCGAGCCAGACCGCTCCGCCGCCGTCGGGTACGGGTTTTGTGAATTGGCGATAGCCCTGTTCCGGGGTGATTTGCGTGATCGGTTGGTTGACGGCTTGAAAGCCCGCGCAGCCGAAAAGGCCGAGAGATCCAAAGCAGCAGGCAAGGCCCCTGAGCCAGGGGGCGAGTGCCGAGACGTTTCCGGGGCGTGGCATGAAGCTCCTCTTCATCGCGCTTGGGCTGCTTTTGGGTGCACCGAGGGTCGGGCTGTCTGCCAACCGGCGCAAGCCTCCAGGGCCGAGCCCCGTAGGGTCCCTGAAAGGGCCCCAGTCAGTGGGAGTGGATCAAGAGATGTGTAGATAATAAGAGAGGCGGGCGATTACGGAATTGATCCTAGGCCGAAAATAGGTCCTCCTAGGGAACGTTTGGGAGCCAATGGAGCAGGGAAGGTCCCATTGAAGAATATATGTATAGAAAAGATTCTTACAATAGATTAAGGGTGATTTAGCGTGAGACTTCCCAGAGCAGCCCGCCCTATTCCGTCCTCAACTCCGGGGCGAGGCCGGCGGGCCAAATCCTTGGACGGAGACTCAAGCATGACGGCAGGCAAGCGGTGGGCGTTTTTGATCAACTTGGTTGGGGGCATCGCGGTCCTCGTGAGCTACGCCTACGGGCTGGCGACCCATCCTGAACTCCGGGACGAAGTCTGGGGGGGCGTGCCGCACCCACTCCGGGGCTTCTACACGGTGAGCATGCTCTCCGCTGCTGTGGGCTACTTCCTATTCGGGTTTTTCGTGCTCTTCCGAGTTGATGCGGCTACGGCGCGTGTCGGCCGCTGGGCAGGCTTCGGATTGTTCACCGTCCTCTACGCTTTGATTCTTATCCCGTCTGCTCTCTGGATGCCCCTGACTTTCGAAATGATCGAGTCTCCGGGATCGGGACTTTGGTATGCCATTCGGGGAGTGCTCGGCACCGTCGGGCTGGCCTCTCTTCTTATGCTGTGGGCCATTCTCTGGGTCGATGCGCCCGGGTCCCGGGCCTCTCGCGGCGTGGCGGCTGTGGGCTGCGTGCTCTTTAGCATCCAGACAGCGCTCCTGGATGGTTTGATTTGGCCCTACTACTTCCCTTTTTAAAACGATTCCAGGGATAGCCCGCTCAGGATTTTTAATCCGATGGCCCTGGGCAGGCGCGGGGACCCCCAGGGCGAGTATATTCGTCGCTGGGTGGGTGAACTCAGGGGGCTGGCCACGCCGGAAATACACGAACCCGGTGTTGGCAATCCAGGAGCGGATTACCCGCGGCCGGTGGTGAATCATGCGGAAAGGCGCCTACTCGCGCTGGAGCGCTTTAAACGAGCAGCAAACTCGAGGAAACGCAATGGGACCCGCGAGCGGCGATAGAGCAGAGACTTCGTCAGA
>JAPKBZ010000110.1 GCA_028823175.1 Myxococcota bacterium | reverse complement strand
CGGGGCACTCGTCCCGCAGCCGCTTAAAGACGTCGTGCGGAACGCCGTCGGCAAAAGTCGCAGGCTCGAGCAGGCTCGGAATCTTCTCAGAGGGCATCGTATTCTCCAGGAGGCTATGACGAGGGTCGGATCACGGAATACCTGCGTCCTATGCGAGCTTCGGCGGCTCTCAGCCCTTGATGAGCTTCATGGCCTCAACCATCTCTTCGGCTGCGTTGGCGGGAATCGAGTAGTTCGAGGGATCCCGAATCTGGTCGAGGTTGTCACGAACGCCCTCGGCGCTGACGTGCTCTGACGCCGTGTCGGCCCAGCCCGGGCAGAGCCCGACGAAGACCCGGGCATAGCGCCCCGCACCCACCGAGTAGATTTCGTGCGTCTGCTCGCATTCCTCAGAAGCGAGATAGACCACCATGGACGTCACGTACTCGGGGTCGAGTTGCAACCCCAGATTATCCATGATGCCGGTGGTCATGCGCGTGAGCGCAATGGGGGCGATCACATTGCTCTTGATATTATTCTTCACACCTTCCTGAGACACGACGTTCGAGAGCCCCACCAGGCCCATCTTGGCCGCACCGTAATTGCTCTGGCCAAAATTCCCGAAGACCCCCGCCGCAGATGCCGTGAAGACGAAACGGCCATAATTATTTTCCTTCATCACTCGAAAAGCCGGCCTGGAAACGCAGAACGCTCCTCTGAGATGAACGTCGAGTACGGCGTCCCACTCTTCCTGGCTCATCTTCACGATGCTGCGATCTCTCAGGATGCCGGCGTTGTTGACGACGACATCCACTCGCCCAAAATTATCCATCGCGCATTCGACGATGGCCTCTCCACCCTCTGGGGTGGAAACCGAGTCGTAGTTGGCAACCGCCGTTCCCCCAGAAGCCTCGATCTCCGTGACCACCAGATCCGCGGCTGCAGCATTCGAACCCGTACCGTCCACGGCTCCACCAAGGTCGTTGACGACCACTTTGCCCCCACGTTTGGCGAACTCAAGTACGTGGGACTTCCCAAGTCCGCTGCCTGCACCTGTCACAATAATTACGCGATCGTCAAATCGAATTTCACTCATTTCCCTGTCTCCCACTCCTTGGCTAGGCGCCGGGCTAAGCCCGACTAAATGCGTTCGATAATCGTTCCGGTGCCCACAGCCGCTCCGCAGCACATGGTGACGAGCGCTCTCTGCTTGTCCTGTCGCTCGAGTTCATGGAGCGCCGTCACGATCAACCGCGACCCCGTTGCCCCCACCGGATGCCCGAGGGCGATGGCTCCGCCGTTGACGTTGACCCGGTCCACGTCGGGCTTGCAAACCTGGAGCCACGAGAGAACCACCGAGGCGAAGGCCTCATTGATCTCAATCAGGTCCATATCGCCGATCTCCATCCCTGCCTTGGCGAGGACCGCCTGAGTCGCGTCGATGGGGCCGTCGAGGAGGTAGTAAGGGTCGGCACCGACAACCACGTCGGCCACGATTCGTGCCCGAGGCTTCAGCCCCAGGGACCTTGCCTTGTCCGCGTCCATCCAGAGCACCGCCGCGGCCCCATCGGAAATCTGGGAAGAGTTGCCGGCCGTATGCATGAAGCCCGGCACCGCCTCCCTCAGCTGGGAGAGCCCCTCCATGGTCGTCGACCGAATTCCCTGGTCGGCTTCGACTCGGCGCGTTTCGCCGGTGGGCTTGCCCTCGGCGTCGAGCACGGGCGCATCCACCGGGAGAATTTCTCGCTCGAAGCGGCCTTCATCCCGGGCTTGGGCGGCGAGGGTCTGCGAGCGCAAACCCCACTCATCGATATCCTGGCGCGAAATACCCCGGTTCTTCGAGATCCGATCCGCCGCCTCGAACTGGCTCATGGACATGTCCCATTCCCAACCCTCCGAGGGAATGAAGAAGCCGGGACCGTTCTGCATGTTCGCACCCAGGCCCACGTGGCTCATGACCTCACAGCCTCCAGCGATCCCGCACTCAATGCTGCCCGCCTGCACGAGGGCGCGGACGAGATGGTTGGCCTGCTGGCCCGAACCGCACTGGGAATCCACCGTGGTCCCGCCCGTTCCCCAGCCGCCATTGCGCGCCAACCACGAAATACGAGCCAGGTTGCCCGCCTGCTCACCGGCCTGGGTCACGCAGCCCGCGATAACCTGTTCGACATCGCTGGGATCGATCCCCGCGCTTTCGATGACGCCGTCGAAAATCCTCGAAAGCAAATGCGCGGGGTGAAAACCCGAGAGTTCTCCGGTGCCCGGTTTTCCGCGCGCGATGGGAGTGCGAAGCGCTTCTACGATGACGCCTTCTGCCATGGAAATCTCCTGGTCGTTTGAAAGTCTCCGGCGCGGGGCCGGGGGACGGAGTCTAAGGTTCGTGTGTCTCCCGCGTCCTCTTCTCAAACGGCCGCGGCGGAGGATTTTGCCCAAGCCACCGGGATGGTCTCGAAGGGCGGGGCTGGGGGGCCGGGGTTCCCGGCCCTAATTTTGAGCGGCCGAGTCTAACCTGAAACACGTTCCAGGTCGCGGGGGCAAAGGCCACGAGCGGGACCGGCCAAAACCGGGGATCGATCGATATGCCCCCCCTAGGGGAAATCTTCCCTCGAAAGGCCGGGTCGGGCCGGATTCGGGCCGCGCCTCAGCCGCCGGGCAGGCTTCCGTCGAGCAGGGCCTGGCGTTCGTACCGCTTGGCGATTCGCCAGCCTTCGGGGGTGCGAACGAGTTCGTCCTCGTAGTACGCGTAGACCGTGAAGATCGTCTGCTTGCCCTCAGCGTCGCGGATACACATGGGGTTCGTCACCAGGGTCCGCCCTCGGGCCCGGTCCCCGTCGAGTTCGATCTCGCTGTTGCTGAGCGAGTGGAGAGTCACGGTGAAGAGGGCCAGGGCCTTCTCGAGCCAGCTGCGAATCTCGGGGTATTTGCCCGCGATGCCCCCCGAACTCACATAGTCGACGTCCGCGTCGGGAAGAAAACAGGTATCGAGCAACGTCCAATCCTGGGTGTCGATCGCCGTCGCATAGCGAATCAGAAGATCATCGATCTCGACCCGGTCGGAAAGCTCTTGGAGTGAAAGCGACATATCCTCTTCTCCTCGTTGGGGCGGCCACCGGCCCAGGACGCCGAGCAGCCTACGGAAGGCTCGAGGGCCGCGCTAATCGAAGCTCACGCCCCCCCCCGGTACGGCGGCGGATCGAGACCGTGCCCGGCAGCTAGCCGATCCAGCCCTGCTCCCTATCCTCTCCCCAGGACTTCCTCTACGAGGATTCATTTCGTGCATCACGGCGTCATCCTACAACCCACGTATCGAATCCATCGAGATCGGCCCATCGTCCAGCTCTATGGCCGGCTCGAATCTGGCCGCGCATTCCTGGTCGAAGACGACCGCTTCCAGCCCTACTTCTTCGTCCGGCAAACCGATAGCGACCAGTTGGCCGGAGAGAGTGGCCTCACTTTTCGTGAAACCGAATTGTCCACCCTGGCTGGAGAACCCGTCTCCCGAGTCAGCCTGAAACTCCCCGGAGAAATGCATGGTCTTCGCACCCGGCTGGCCAAGCGGGGCATCCCGAGTTTCGAGGCTGACCTCCGCTTCGCCTACCGCTACCTGATAGATCACGCTCTGCGCGACACCATCGGCATCGATGGCCCCATCGCGAGCCAAGGACAACCTGGAAGTTCCGGGGCCGGGGCCGGGCTCGTTCGTTTCATCAACCCATCCCTCGTCAGCAGTGAAGCGCAGGTCGATCTCGACTCGCTTTCCCTCGACCTGGAAACCACCCCCGATGCCAGCGCCATCTATTCGGCGGCCCTGGTGGGATGCGGGACCGAGGAAGTTCACCTGGTCTCGCCATCCCCGGTTCGGGGCGCCTCCGCGTATGCCAGCGAGGCCGAGATGCTGGTCGCCCTGGCGGCGCGGATTCGTGAACTCGACCCCGACATCCTGCTGGGCTGGAACGTCGTGGACTTCGACCTTCGAGTGCTCCAGAAGCGATTCGAGGCCCTGGGCATCTCGACCCGGGATCGTTGCATCGGTCGACTTCCCGGCGATATCTACTTTCCCGGCGAGGCCGGATTTTCGCGGCAAAGTCGAGCAGAAGTGACCGGCAGGATGGTGGTCGACGGGATCCCCCTGGTGCGCGACGCCCTGCGCCTCCCGGATTATCGCCTGAGCACAGTGGCCCACTCGGTTTTGGGGCGGGGGAAACTCATCGACGAAGAGGCCCCCGATAGCGCCGCCGAGATCACCCGCCTCTACCTCGAGGAACCCGAAGCCCTGGTGGCCTACAACCTCGAGGACGCGAGACTGGTGGCCGAGATCCTGGAGCACGAAGGCCTGCTCAACCTGGCCCGAGAGCGCAGCCGGTTGACCGGCATGCAACTCGACCGGGTCGGAGCCAGCATCGCTTCGTTTGACCTCGTCTACCTCCCCGAATTGCGAATTCGCGGTGCCGTCGCCCCCAACGTCGATTCCGATCGAAGCGCCGCCGCCGTCACCGGCGGGAGCGTTCTCGAACCGATCCCGGGCTTGGCCCGGGACGTGGCGGTCTACGATTTCAAGAGCCTCTACCCCAGCCTGATGCGCACTTTTAATATCGACCCCCTGGCCCTCGCCCGGGGACGCCGAGAAATCCCGGGCGCCGCCATCGTGGCGCCCAACGGGGCGAGGCTCTCCCGCGAGGAGGCGATCCTCCCCAATATCCTCAAGCGATTCATGGCCCAGCGAGAGTCGGCCAAGCAACGCAAGGACCGCCATGCCGACCAGGCGATCAAGATCATGATGAATTCCATGTTCGGCATCTTCGCCGCACCCGCCTGCCGGTTCTTCAGCCCCGAACTCGCCAACGCGATCACGCGCTTCGGGCAGCAAACTCTTTCGTGGACGTGCGAAAGCTTCGAGAAGCGGGGGATTCGAGTCGTCTACGGCGACACCGACTCGGTTTTTGTCCAATTGCCCGAAGCCGACAGCCACGAGGAGCAACAGCAAAGGGCCGAGAGCCTACGCGCTGAAGTCGCTCAGGAAATCGCCCAGAGGATCCAATCCGAGTACGACGTCGAAGCCCAACTCGACCTGGAACTTGAAAAGGTTTTCTCGCGTTTTCTCCTTCCCAGGGTTCGAGGCGGGAAGAGCGGGAGCAAGAAGCGCTACGCCGGCTGGATCGGCAGCCCCGAGAGCGGACGGCTGGAAATCGTCGGACTCGAGTCGGTCAGGCGCGATTGGCCCGGCGTCGCGAGACTCCTCCAGGAAGGCATGCTCAGCCGCCTCTTCCGCGATGAAGAAGTCCTACCCTTCGTCCGCGAGAAGATCGCCGCGCTCCGAGAAGGCGAACTCGACCATCAGCTCATCTATGCGAAACGCATTCGCAAGGGATCCCTAGATCGCTACACCGCGTCGAGCCCGCCCCACGTCCAGGCAGCCCGAAAATTCGAGGAGCGTCATGGGATCAAGGCGGGGCCGGTGATCCGTTACTGGATCAGTCAAGCCGGCCCCGAACCCCTCGCGGGCAAGGAACTCCCTCCGGCCGACCAGATCGACCGAACGCATTACCTGGACAAGGTCATGCGCCCGATCGCAGATGCGATCCTTTGCGAGATCGGCTCATCCTTCGCCGAAGCCCTTGGCGAGGGCCAGCAGTTGTCGCTCATCTAGGCAGGCGCCCGAGGCCGTCGAGGCGCAGTGCTTGCCCCAGCGGCGGGTCGGGGCTTAGTCCGGGGCTTGGAGCGCGGCGATCACCTCGCGAACGTTAGCCTCCCAGCCCGAGTCACCGGGCATGGGGAAAGTCAGGCGAGTCGCGAGGCCCCGATAGCGAGCGCGCAGGAGATCGGCGATCTCGCCATAGGTGCCGGTGGGCACGAGAACATCGAGCATCTCGTCGCTGATGCGGGGCGTCATTTCCTGCCAGCGACCTTCCCGGGCCATGGCGTGGAGATCACGCCCCACTTCGTCCCAGCCGTAGAGATCGAGGGAGGGCCAATAGGCCGGTGTGGAGAACAGAAAACCAAAGAGTTCCCGCAGCTCCTCTCGGGCGGCAGCGACAGCGCCCGAGTCGGGACCGGTCGCCGCAAGGTCCGCTGCCATCAACTCGACGGATTCGGGTGGACGACCGCCTCGGAGCCGCCCCACTTCGAGCCTGGGCAGGACCACCTCCTCGAGATAGCGGGGAGAACTGTTGGTGGGGTGACACATCAGTCCGTCGGCAGCTTCCCCCGCCAGGGCCGTCATGTGGGGGCCGATCGCACCGAGATGAATTTTGACCCGACCGCCTTCCAGGGGGCCGGGGTTAAAAAAGGGCTGCATGCGGGAAAAACGATAGTGCTCGCCCTCGAAGGCCAGGGGCTCGCCGTTCTGCCAGCACGCGAAGATGGCGCGCAGGGCACCGATATATTCGCGCATGCGGGGGACCGGCGGGGTCCACTCGGTGGAGTAGCGACCGCGGATATTCCCGCGAACCTGGGAACCCACGCCCAACTCGAAGCGCCCGCCCGAGAAGGCCTGCAGATCCCAGGCGGCGTGGGCCACATTCATGGGGCTCCGCGGAAAAACTACGAGGACACTCGTGGCGACGCGCAGTCGCTGGGTTGCGGCAAGAGCGGCTTGGGCAACGAGGAGGCCGTCGTGAACCGCATCGGGCACGTTGAGCCCGTCGTAGCCCAGGGCCTCGGCGCGCCGGGCATGGGCGGCCACCTCGGCCAGGGTCATGCGCTGATCCATCGACGCCCAGACCTGCATTGGCTGTCCCTCCCCCGCCTTCCCGATCCCGAGCCACCCGGGTCCCACGCGATCGCGCGACCGCGTGGCCCAGCATAACCCCGCTGCCCAGAGAAATTCCTTCCCAGCGCCGACCACGCGATCCTCTTTCCGTCACACCCCGGGGGGAGATTGGCCAGCCTGGACTAGAACGTGTTCCAGTTAGGCGGTATAGTCGGGCCAGCGTCGCCGCTTGTCGGCGGCTCCAAGGCGGCGGACCGACGCCTGCCGCCTTCCCCAGCCCCGAACGAGGTCCGAGGAGCACGCTCATGCACGTCGACTACACGGCCGAACAGAAGGAACTCCGCCTCAAGCTGCGCGACTACTTCTCCCAGCTGATGACCCCCGAGCGCCGAGACGGAATTCGGGCGCTCGAGGGGGGCAAGCTCTTCCGCGAGATCGTGCGCGAGATGGGAAGCGACGGCTGGCTCGGGGTCGGTTGGCCCGAGGAGTACGGCGGTGGCGGGATGACGGCGGTCGAGCAGTTGATCTTCTTCGACGAACTCCGCCGAGCCGGCGCCCCCCTCCCCTTCGTCACCCTCAACACCGTTGGCCCCGCCCTGATGAGCCACGGGTCCGAAGCGCACAAGCGCGAGTTCCTGCCCCGCATCCTGGCCGGCGAAGCGCATTTCGCCATCGGCTACACCGAGCCCGATGCCGGCACGGACCTGGCGTCGCTCAAGACCGCCGCCGTCAAGGACGGGGATGAGTGGGTGATCAACGGCACCAAGATCTTCACCAGCGGCGCCGACGATGCCGACTATATCTGGCTGGCAGCCCGCACAGACCCCGAGGCCAAGAAGCACAAGGGCATCACGATGTTCATCATCGATACCCAGATCCCCGGCTTCAGTGCAGCTCCCATCCACACCGTCGGTGGCGGGCATACCTGCATGAGCTACTACGAGAATGTTCGGGTCCACGAGTCGATGATCGTCGGCGGCCTGAATCAGGGCTGGAGGCTGATTACCACCCAGCTGAACCACGAACGAATCGGCCTGGCGGCTTTCGGGGGCATCGCCTTCAAGCATCTCGATGACGTGGTGCACTGGGCGGGAGAAACCCTCGACTCCCAGGGCAATCGCCTGATCGACGATCCCCGGGTGCAGACCGCACTGGGCGAGGCCAGCGCCCGGCTCGAAGCGATGAAGGTGATGAATTGGCGAATGGCCTGGGGTCTCGAGATGGACATCCTCGACCCCGCCCAGGCCTCGGCGGTCAAGGTCTACAGCACGGAGACCCTGATCGAGGTCTATCGACTCCTCCAGGAGGTCGTGGGCGTCGCCGGCGCCCTGCGCAAGGGCTCTCTGGGTGCGGTCCTGCTCGGTGCCCTTTCCCAGGAGGCTCGAGCCTGCCAGATCAACACCTTCGGCGGCGGCGTGAACGAAGTGCAGCGCGAAATCATCGCCATGGCGGGGCTGGGCATGCCCCGGGCACCCCGCTAATCGAATTCGACCAGGAGACCTCGACCATGAATTTTTCCCACACCGAAGAGCAGGATGCCATCCGTGAACTCGCCCGCCAGATCCTGGGCGACGCCTGCACCCACGAGCGCCTGTCCGAACTCGAGCGCGATCCAGAGGGCGACGGCATCGACCACGCCCTCTGGCAGGCACTTGCCGAGGCCCACCTGCTGGGCGTGGATATCGGCGAGAAGGAGGGCGGAAGCGGCTACGGCTTCGGTTCCCTCAGCGCACTCCTGCAGGAGGCCGGACGCGCCCTGGCCCCGGTTCCCCTGATTCCCTGCCTGGCGACCACCGCCCCGGCCATCGAGCGCTTCGGAAGCGACGCCCAACGCCAACGCTGGCTACCCGGCGTCGTGGCCGGCGAAATTCTGCTCAGCGCCGGGCTTCAGGAAATCGGAACTTTCGAACCACTCCGCCCCGCAACTCGGGCCCGGCCCCAAGGCGACCGCTGGATTCTTGACGGCGAGAAGGTCTGCGTCCCCTTCGCCGACCAGGCTGCCCGCATCCTCGTCGCCGCCGCCATCGAGGGCGGCGGGCTCGGAGTCTTCCTGGTCGACCCCGGAGCCGACGGAGTCCAACTCGCCGAGGGTCTCTCGAATAATCACGAGCGCCAATTCCAACTCACCCTCAACGCCGTGGAACTCGCGGCGGACGAGATGCTGGGAGAACCCGCCAACGGAGCGGAAATCGTCAACTGGATCGCAGAGCGAACCCAGGCCGCCCTGGCGGCGGTGCAATTGGGCGTTTGCGAGGCAGCCATCCGCAAGACGGCCGAGTACACCTCCGAGCGCAAACAATTCGGACGCGCTATCGGAACCTTCCAGGCCGTCACCATGCGCATCGCCGATGCGTATGTCGATCTGGAGTGCATGAAATCCACGCTCTGGCAGGCCGTCTGGCGCGTCGAGGAGGGCTTGCCCTGCGCCGCCGAAGTCGCCGCCGCCAAGTGGTGGACCTGTCGCGGCGGGAGCCGGGTCGCGCACACCGCCATGCACCTGCACGGCGGGATCGGAGCCGACGTCGACTACCCGATCCACCGCTACCTGCTCTGGGCCCAGCAGATTGGACTCACCCTGGGCGGCGCGGGCGAGCAATTGATGCGAATCGGTTCTCTCCACGCCAAATCCGAATCGGTCGTCACCCCGCCTGCTTGAATCGGTCGCGGCCTCCCCGGGCCGAGACGCTATGCTCCCCCCGAGCGAACCCCACCGGGAGAGGCCATGGCAACCCTGATCGAAATCCGGCTGCCGGAACCCGCACCGGATATCGACGAGGTCGATGTGATCGCCTGGCTGGTGGAGCCGGGCGCCGAGGTCGAGCGGGGCGACCCGA
Organism: Myxococcota bacterium; assembly: GCA_028823175.1. Lineage (GTDB taxonomy): Bacteria > Myxococcota_A > UBA9160 > UBA9160 > UBA4427 > JAZXM01. The sequence continues at coordinate 216 of JAPKBZ010000110.1, read as the reverse complement.
TCCTCGAAGTCGAGACGGAAAAATCGACCCTCGAGATCGAGGCCCCCGCGAGCGGAACCCTGGCGGAAATCGTGGTGCAAGCCGGTGCCCTGGGCGTAGCCGTGGGCACGGTGCTCGGCCGCATCGAAGCGAGCGCCTCCCCGACCCAGGACGCCGAGCCCCCCGACGCGCCCGGAGAAAGCGAAGCGGCATCGCGCGCGCTCGAGGAAGAACCCG
>JAPKBZ010000223.1 GCA_028823175.1 Myxococcota bacterium | reverse complement strand
ATGCCCAGGGATCGTCCGCGCTTAAGGCTGAAGCTGACCCCGCGCACGGCCTGTAATTCGCCGATCGGCAGGAAGAAGCTCGTGTGGAGATCCTCCACGCGAAGGATCTCGGGTTCTTGTGCCGTTTCGAGCAATGTCGAGGTGTCTGTGGGTTCTTCTGAGACGGCCATCAGAGCGCTTCCATTTCAGATCGCTGCGGACCGAACGGCCGCTTGTTTCCGCAGCCAGTCGGCGAGATTGTTGAACGAGAAGACGGTAATAAGAAGCGTCGCGGCAGGAAAGATGGCGGGCCAGACGTTGATGAGAAGGTCCTGACGGGCCTGGTTGACCATCCCTCCCCAGGAGGCTTGGGGAATCTCCACCCCAACACCGATGAACGAGAGCGTCGACTCGAGGATGATCAGGACTGCCACCAAGACCAGGCCATAGGCAAGCAGAGTGGGAAAGACGTTGGGGAGGACCTCCCGGAACAGGATCTTTCTCCTGCTGGTGCCGATTGCCCGCGCCGCTGTGACGAAGTCCTTTCCGCTGACTGAGAGGGCGGTGGCACGAGCGACACGGGTGAACGGCGGCCAGATGAAGAAGACAGTTATCGCGCACAGGACTAACAGGCCTCGTGCTCCGAGCATGGTCGTGACGAACAGCAGACCGACGAGGGCTGGGAACGACAGAATCACGTCCGTGACGGCCATCACGGAGGTCTCAACGAATCCCCGGAAGAAGCCGGCGATCGACCCGAGCAGGCCGCCGATGACGATCCCGAAGAACACCCCGGAGAAGGCGTAGATGAGCGAGACCCTGGCTCCGTAGATCAGTCGGGAGAGGATGTCGCGGCTGACGTTGTCGGTTCCCAGCCAGTGGCTGGCCGTCGGACCCTCGTTGGTCTTCCCGTCGCCGAAGATGAAGCCCTGGTAGTCGGGATCGGGTAGGCCGGGGATCAGGTCGGCCAGTGCTGCGACGAGGATTAGCAGGATCAGCCACAGGGTGCAGAACTTGGTCAGCCACGGCATCTTCGCGAAGACGCTGATCGCCCGGGCGAGTCGACCATGGGTCCCAGGAACTACCCGAACACCCCTCTCTGGACGTGCTCTCCACCGACCTCTGGCCCCCCCGTCTCTCGGCCCCAGACCGGGGACCTCCTGCCGCAGGTCCGGACCAGCGACACGCCGTCGATCGCGTGCCACTAGTTCGTCCTTCGTATTCGCGGGTCGACGACCGAGTAGAGGACGTCGACGGCCGCGTTGACGAACACGTAGGAAGCAGTGATGACAATGACGATGCCCTGCACCATCATGAAGTCCCGCTGGTAGATGGCGGAGAAGATTCGCTTCCCGAGTCCCGGGATGGCGAACAGGTACTCAATGACGAGGGTGCCGGCAATCAGTGACCCCAGGCTGAGGCCGACCACCGTGATGAGGCTCAGCAGGCTCGGGCGAAGACCGTGCCGGAAGAGGATGAACCGATCGGTCAACCCCTTCGCTCTCGCCGAGAGGATGTAGTTCTCCTGCAGGGTGAGAATCATGTCGGATCTCAGGATTCGCGTATAGACCGCAACTTCCGTGATGGCCAGCGACAATGCCGGGAGGGTCACGGTCTTCAGGTTGGGTCCGATCCCGTTACTGAGCCTGTTCCACCCGGTGGCGGGGAACCAGTGGACCTTCAGGGCAAACACGTAGATGAGGATCAGGCCGGTGACCCAGGGAATCATGCTGAGTTGGACCTGCGAGAACCCGGAGATCACACGATCCGGCCGCCTTCCCTCCCGATAGGCGCTGAAAACCCCCAAGGGGACTGCGAAGAGGAGCGACAGGCCTACGGCAACGAACATGATCTCTAAGGTGATCGGCAGCCGGTGGGTGATCTCATCGGTCACCGGCCGTCCAGTGACGATGGAATCACCGAGGTCTCCCTGCACCGCGTCACCCAGCCATCGCCCGTATCGGACGATCATCGGGTCGTTCAGACCCCATTCCTCCCGGATCTGTT
>JAPKBZ010000222.1 GCA_028823175.1 Myxococcota bacterium | reverse complement strand
TTGAACAAGATCGCTCCCTATTACGGGAAGGCGCCTCTTTATCCCGAAGTGGAAGTTCCGTTAGAAGTAAACATCGAGCTGAATTGAAGCCTGCTTTCTCTTAGACTCTTGTCGTGTCAGTCACCTCCAACCCCACACCTACGCCCGTGCCAAAGGGGCCAGCTCAGATCCACCCCGCGGACGTGTTCCCTGAGGGCGGCAGACAATCGGCGTTCCAGTTGCTCGATGTGCGTGCGCCCGTCGAGGTGCATCGCAGTGGCATTCCTGGCGCGTTGTCGTTGCCGATCCTCAACGACGAAGAACGTGCTGCGGTCGGGACGTGTTATCACGTGCACGGTCAAGCCGCGGCGGTGGCGCTTGGTGTCGAGTTGACGGCGCCGCATCGCGAAGCCCGCGTCGCGACCTGGCGCGAAGCGGTGGCCGGGAGCGAACGCCCGACGGCCTTCGCATGCTGGCGCGGCGGCAAGCGCAGTGGCATCGCCACGCAGTGGCTGGGTGATTCGAATGTGTCACGTGTGCGTGGGGGCACGAAAGCGCTGCGCCGCTACTTGATGGCGAGCTTGGAGTCGCAGTTTTCACGCACCGAAACGCTGGTGATCTCTGGGCTGACGGGGTGCGGCAAGACCGACTTGTTACACGAGTTGCAAAAGGTCGTGCCGCAGGACGTATTGGCGCTCGACCTCGAAGGCTTGGCCAATCATCGCGGCAGCGCGTTTGGTGGGTTCCCGGCCGGACAGCCTTCCCAGCAGACGTTTGAGAACGACTTGGCCGCGACGGTTCATCTCGCGGCGCCGCGTATGACGTTGCTCGAGGACGAAGCCCGCTACGTCGGCCGAGTCGAGGTGCCGGAATCCATCTTCACGAAAGCCCAGCAGTCGCCGGTCGTCATTTTGGAGGCGACCCAAGCCGAGCGAATTGCTCGCATCATTCGCGAGTATGTGTTCGAGCCCACCGAGTTGTCATCGCGTGCTGTGGTGCGCCAAGAACTGGAGGTCAGCCTCAACAAGCTCGCGAAACGCCTCGGCGGCGTGCACATGGCGGAGTGCTTGGAAGCTCTGGCCTTCGCGGATCACGAGCAACGGTGGTTCTCCCTCGATGCCCACACCCCGTGGATCGACGTCCTGCTGCGGCACTACTACGACAAGTTGTACGACCGCGCGATGACCCGACTGGCGCGCCCCATTGCGTTCCAGGGCTGCGCGGAAGAAGTGCTCGCGTGGTTCGCAGAGAACGGCGAGTAGGAACTGGCCGACACCGAGAGCGCAATTCTTTCTGACCCTGGGGTCTTCTCCTGCTCCCCTTCACCCGTCTCATCCCCTAGAGTCCGCTCATGCAGGCACACTCTACGCGTCGAGAACTCCTAAAAGCGGGTGGCGTTGGGCTGCTCACTTTCACCCTGGGTGGCTCCGTGGTGACGCTCTCCCCCGCCGAGGCTCAGGCGGCGGGCGTTCCGCTCGCTGCGCTTACGCGAGAAGAAGCCGACACCCTGGCCGCGCTCGGCGAGCGATTGGTGCCCGGCAGCCGGGAGGCGGGGGTGGTGGCCTTCGTGGATTATCAACTCGCCGCCAGCTCGAGAGATTGCATGTTGATGATCCAGTATCTGGGCGTGGACCCGCCCTTTACGCCCTTCTACCGCGAAGGCCTCGCCGCGCTGAACGTCGCCGCTCGGGCCTTGCACAAACTGCCCTTTGCAGAACTCGAAGGCGGCGCCGCCGATGCGCTTGTCGATGCCCTGGCCGAGGGCAAGATCGAGGGCTGGACGGGCCCGCCTCCGCCGCTCTTTTATTTTGTGGTGCGCAACGACGCGTGCGATGTCACCTATGGCACCGAGCAGGGCTTCGCGGCTCTTGGCGTTCCCTATGCGGCGCACATCACGCCGCCGAGTGCGTGGGGGGAGCCGAGTTGACTGCGCTTCCTACGGAAAAGATCGATGCGGTGATCGTGGGCTCTGGGGCAGCGGGCAGCCACTTTGCCGCGCGCCTCGCCCAGGCGGG
>JAPKBZ010000221.1 GCA_028823175.1 Myxococcota bacterium | reverse complement strand
CGCTCGCTCGGCTATGTAGAATAAAAAAACACTGGACCACGGGGAATGTGCGAAGGGGGGAGCCGCGCATAGGAGAAACAAGCCCGGTGGCGGGCGGAGACGGGAAACCGACTCTTGGTGAGATCCGTCTCTATTCCAAATTAGTAGGACGGCGTACAGACTCAACGCCCCAATCTGCGTCGATGCATTGTCCACCACAAGCACTTGGAGCAGGCCATCGGCCTTCGAGAGCGCGAGACCAGATTCGAATTCATCGCTTGCATCGCAATCGATACCGCGTCGCTTCGCGCGAATTCATCAAATGCACTGCATTTGCTACCGCGTCACCTTTGCTCCTCCTACGAATCACTCGCTCTTCGCTCGCGATTCGCCCTCACGTTGGCAAGGAGATACTGACCTTGATTTCATTGAGGAATTTCGACCAGAGCGGTCATATCGATGCGTTTCGATCAATAGTAGTGGAAATCATATTGATCAAAATTATCCATATTATCAATTATTGATAACTCGACTAATTTCGGTATATTCTGGCCATGGATCCAGTCAGAAACCCATATTCCCCAGGGGCCGGCACTCCACCGCCCGAGCTAGCTGGGCGCGACGACTTGCGGGAGCAGGTCAGAATCGCCTTGGAACGCGTGCGAGCAGGCCGATCCACGAAGAGTGTGTTGATGGTCGGCTTGCGCGGCGTCGGAAAGACAGTCCTTCTGGATCGTATTCGCGATGACGCCGAAAGCGCCGGAATCCAGACGTTGCGGGTGGAGGCCCCAGAGCGTCGCTCGCTACCGGCCATCCTCGCGCCAGAACTTCGGCAGGCATTGTTGCGGCTCTCGCAGAATGAGAAGGCTCGCGAACTCGCTCGCAGGGCACTTCGAGGGCTCGCGGGCTTCGTCGGCGCGTTGAAGGTCAAGTACGACGACATCGAAGTAGGCCTCGACCTCTCACCTGAACCGGGCCTCGCCGATAACGGCGACTTGGAGCGTGATCTCCAAGCTCTCCTAGAAGTTGTTGGACAGGCAGCGGCACAAGTGAACACTGCATTCGCGTTGTTCGTCGATGAGATGCAATACGTGGAAGAATCCCAACTAGCAGCACTGATCTCCTCACTCCATCGAACTGCGCAACGCCAGCTTCCCGTTGTGCTCGTCGGAGCAGGACTTCCGCAACTCCCAGGACGCATGGGGAGTGCCAAATCCTACGCCGAACGCTTGTTCGACTTTCCAGAAATCGGCCCCCTATCAGACGAGGATGCGGCGGTCGCTCTCGTCAATCCCGCTCGCGATGAGGGAGTCGAGTTCGAACCTGAGGCATTGACGAAGATCATCGAAGCGACCCAAGGCTACCCCTACTTCTTGCAGGAATGGGGAAAGCACAGCTGGGCCGCTGCCAACAGCTCCCCGATCACTGCGGAAGATGTCGAAACCGCCTCCTTGACTGCGATCGCCGCACTTGACGAGAGCTTCTTCAGGGTACGGTTCGATCGCCTCACTCCATCGGAGAAGAAGTACCTTCGCGGCATGTCTCAGCTCGGCCCAGGACCACATCGCTCAGGAGACATCGCAAACGAGATTGATCGCGGTGTGCAGTCAGTTGCACCGACTCGCAGCAAGCTGATTTCGAAAGGGATGGTATGGAGTCCTAGCCACGGGGATACCGCCTTCACCGTCCCTCTATTCGATGAATTCATGCGTCGCATCATGCCCGGCGACGACTGGCGGGAATAGTCAACAAGCCAGCCCGAGTGCGCCAACGAATGGCTGTGCGTCGTTCTCGGCCAGTGAATCCCCACGTCCGATCGGCCCCCCCCCACCAAGCAAACGCTTGGGCGAGATCACCACAGCGGCAGAAATAGTTGTCGTCGACCGGCAATAATGGTTGACGTCGATCGCGGGGCCGGCCAATCCCACCCAGAACTACTCTTCGCATCGGGTGCACCCTCGCTGGTTTCCCCCTGTTCGCGAGGCACCTGTGTGCCTGCTCTTCCGCACCTTTGGCGCTCTTCTGAAAACCAGGCAACGCACCAGAGTGGTTA
>JAPKBZ010000109.1 GCA_028823175.1 Myxococcota bacterium | reverse complement strand
TTGCCAACGTGCTACTTGGCCGGGGTTGCGGAAACCCAGCTTTTATTACCTATCCTCTTCGATGTTACTGCTGCTCGATCTCTTCCAGCGTCGTTGCGCTGTAGAAGCGCAGTTCGTCTGGGCCGGGGAAGGACTTGTTGTTCGGCAGCGTCCAGGTGTAAGGGCCACCGGGTTCAAGTGTTGCCAGGGTACTGGGTACGTCCTGTGTCCACTCGGCCCTGACGTGGTTCCATGAAAGAGCCCCGCATTTTGCAGCGGCTCGCGCGTGTTGAACTGCTTCGTAATGCACCGTCAGATTGTTTGCCATTGGGTGTATTCTCTGCGTCTGCGTCTGCGCGCGCTTCGCCCCCCTGGAAGGAGCCAGGGGGACCCACTGCGATGTCGGCTCGCATTGCCCAACGATGGGCGAACGCTGAGCGATTAGTACCAGGGCCCCCAGGCACCCCATTGGTTCCACTCCATGGCCGCATCCTGGTTCATTTCCGCGGTCTGCTGAGCTTGGTTGGCGATCCGTTGCTGCAGCGCCAGGCGCTGATATCGCTGGTGCGCCTTCGCGTTCCCGGCGTAGACACAGACGCATTCGAGCGCGTCGGCGTATACGAAGTAGGTCTCCCCATCCTTGTCGTGGGGCACGATCTTGCGCTGGGTCATAGCCGTGACCTTCGCGAGCTTCTCGGGAGTGTCGGCTAGCTTAACCTGGAAGCCGGCGGCCGCGAGAACGCGCTCCGTCTTGATCGCTTCGCTCTTGTGGATCGCGGCGCAGCCCAGGCTGGTCACGGTTACGGCCACGGCAGTCATCATAATTAGAAATCGCATTATCGGGAGTCTCCTTTGAATGTTTTTGCTCGGCGAGCATGCGCATAATACTCGACTCTCGAACGGCCGCTCTGACCAATTAAGGAGTGTGGCAAAATCAGCCCCGGAAGGAGCCGCTTAGCCTCGCCGAGGCTTTGGTGTCACAACGTCTAATCCTCGGTGTTGTGGATGGCAGGGCTGCTGGTCCCGGTCGCTACGCTCGCCCGGGTCGGCCATATCGCTGCTGAATTCGAGAGACTTGCCAACGTGCTACTTGGCCGGGGTTGCGGAAACCCAGCTCTAATTACCTATCCTCGACGATCTCACCCTGCTTCATGCGGTCAACGTTGGCGTCCGACAACCCTGCGCGTTGCGCAAGTCGGGTTCCTCGGCTCGAAGACCCGAGGCCTGGGGTGTCCTCCGCCCTCTTCTATTCGATCTCGTCGTCAAGGACCCGCTCGTCCCAACCTCCACCGAGGGCCTTGTACAAGGCAACGAACGAGGTGAGAACCGATCGGTGCGCTTGTGAGTGGCGCAGCTCCGCGTCAAAGAAGGTGCGCTCACTGTCGAGCACCTCCAGGTAGTCGACCACGCCCGCATCGTATCGGGCCTGGGACAGGCGCAGAGCATTCGCTGCCGCCTTGACTTGGCGAGTTCTTGCGGCGAACTCGTTTCGAAAGGTCTCAGTCGCGACGATCGCGTCTTCCACCTCCCGGAACGCTTCGAGCAGGGTGAGGATATAAACCTCTTCGGCCTGCTTGGCCCGTGCGACCTGAGCCTTCTTCTGCGCTTTCAGTCGGCCCGAATTGAAGACGGGCTGAAAGATCCCTGCTGCCAAGCTCCACTGCCCGGAATCCATGGAATTCAAATCGGTCAGATCCGTCGCGACAACGCTGATCTGCGAGGTCATGGAGAGAGAAGGAAAGCGCAGCGCTTCCGCGACTCCGATTTCTGCAGTCTCCGCAACGAGGAGCTGTTCTGCCTCCTGGACGTCGGGCCGGCGCTTCAGCAATTCTGACGGTAGGCCCGCGGGCACGGAGAGGGGCACCCCACCGAAATTAATGCGCGGCCCTAAAGGAACGCGACCCGGGAATTCACCCAGCACGACCCGCAGCGCGTGCTCGGTCTGGGCGGTGAGGCGCTGGAATTGAGTCACCGAAGCCTCCGCCACAGCCAACTGCACCTGAGCCTGATTGACGTCGATTTCCGGTTCGATCCCTCGATCGAATCGCGCCTGGATAATTCCGAGGCGTTCGGCGCGTCCCTCGACGGTTCGACGTGAGATTTCGAGGCGGGCGTTCATGTCCTGAAGACGGAAGTAGAGATCCGCGACCTCGGCGACCAAACTGATCGTTACGTTTCGTACGCCAAACTCGGATGCCAGAAGCTCCGCTCTCGCGGCTTCAGTGGCGCGCGCGTAGCGCCGCCACAAGTCAATTTCGAAACTGAGGTTTGCTCCGATGCCATAATTGCTCGCGGTGCCAGCGAGAGGGTTGATTCTCTTGCTCTCGCGTCCGCGCCCGGCGGATCCGAAAACGTCTAGAAAGGGAAATTGATCCGCGCGGGTGAAGCTGAGCAGATAGCGAGATTCCTGAAGCCGAGCGAGCGCGAGCGCGAGATCCCGGTTCTGATCGAGGGCTTGGTCGATCAAAGCCCGGAGCACCTCGTCGCCGTAGATGTCCCACCACGGCGTATTCGCAATCGCATCCTGCTCGGCGGTGGTCCGCTCCCAACCGGCGGGCAAGTTTAGTTCGGGACGCTCGTAATCTGGTGTGAGCGCACATCCGGAAACCAGGAGGGCAACCAGACCCAACGTGATGGCACAGCCCTTCTTCATGACGAAATTTCCTCGGTGGGTGTCGCATCCGTTGCCGGATGAGCCTCGCTCTTCGCGATGTAGCGTTCGACGAAGACAAAGAGCGCCGGGACCACCAAGACACCGACGATGGTCGCCACCAGCATTCCGCTGAATACGGTCATGCCCATCACTTTCCTCGCCTCGGCGCCGGCACCGGTCGCAATGAGAAGCGGAATGACACCCAAAATGAAGCTGAAGGCGGTCATCAAGATAGGCCTAAAGCGCTGCTGTGCAGCGATTCGAGCCGCCTCGACCACTCCCTTCCCTTTATTCATCTCAATGCGCGCGAACTCCACGATCAGGATTGCATTCTTCGCGGACATCCCAATCAGCATCACGAGTCCGATCTGAGCGAAGACGTTATTCACGTAGCTCTCGCTGAATTGCCGAGCGATCGCGAGTCCACCCATCGCGCCGAAGATGGCGATTGGAACACCTGCGAGCACCGAGATCGGCAGAGACCAGCTCTCGTACTGCGCGGCGAGGATCAGGAAAACGAAGACCAGCGCCATGATGAAGACCGAACTTCCCGAGCCCTCCGCGCCTTTCTCCTGATAGCTCATCGCATTCCAGGCAAATGACATGCCGGAGGGAAGGGTCTCCTCCGCGACTTCCTCTAGGGCCGCCAGCGCTTGGGAAGAGCTGTATCCACGTGCGGGCTGCCCCGTCACTTCTGCCGCCCGGAAAAGATTGAAGCGATTCGTGTACTCGGGACCGTAGGTGTCACTCGCTGCCACGAGTGTCGAGATCGGGACCATCTCGTCTTGGTCGTTTCGGGCGTAGAAGAAACGCAGGGCTTCGGCATTCGCCCGATATTCCGGCTCTGCCTGCACATAAACCTTGTAGAGGCGGCCGAACCGGTTGAAATCATTCACATACCCTCCGCCGAGGAAGGCGCTGATCGAAGCGTTCAGTTCCTCAAGCGGGACTCCCTGCTTAAGGGTCTTTACGTGATCCACGTCGAGAAAGATCTGCGGCGTGCTCGCGCGGAAGACGCTTCGCGTTCCCGCAAGCTCCGGGCGCTTCGAAGCAGCCTCAACGAAGGCATGAGTCCGCTCTTCTAGATACGCGGGGTCTCGACCTACGCGATCCTGAAGCAGGATCGAGAATCCGGACCCGGTCCCCAACCCAGGGATGGCGGGGGGCCCGAAGGCGAACGCCCTGCCCTGGCTGAGCCGCGTCGCGAACTGGTGGTTGAGCCGCCTGACGATGTTCTTCGCCTGATTTTCGACCCCAGGCCGGTCATCCCAGTCCTTGAGCTGAATGAACACGAACCCGGTGTTGGCCTGGACCGTGCCCGTGACCTTGGTGAAGCCCGCCACGGAGGTCACGTTCTCAACGGCGTCCATCTCACGGACGATCTTTTCCACTTCCTTCATCACAACCTGAGAGCGCTGAAGCGAAGCGGCTTCGGGAAGCATGAAGGCGGCGAGAACGTAGCCCTGATCTTCCTCGGGGATGAAGCCGGACGGAACGGTCTGAAAGAGTACAAGGAGTCCCAAGACGAGTGCCCCGAGCAGTGCCCCTGAGCGCCAGAGCTTCGCCGTAAAGAAGTCGCTCACGACCATGAACCGGTCGGTGGCCTTCTGAAAGGTGCGATTGAACCAATCGAAGAAAGGACTGAGGAACCCCCGCTCTTCGCCCCGCGGCTTCAGCAACATCGCAGCGAGTGCCGGGCTCAGAGTCAGCGCGTTGAGCGACGAGAGTGCGACTGAGATCGCGATCGTGATGGCGAACTGTTGATAGAGGCGGCCGGTAATACCGGCCATCGTGGCTACGGGCACAAAAACGGCGATCAGCGACAGGGAGGTAGCGACGATCGGCCCGGAAACCTCTCGCATCGCCTCGATGGTCGCATCCTTAGGGGCGAGTCCCTTGGCGATCTTCGTCGACACGGCTTCGACCACGACAATCGCGTCGTCGACGACGAGTCCGATCGCGAGAACCAGACCCAGTAGGGAAAGGGTATTGATCGAAAAGCCGAGCAAGGGGAAGACGGCGAACGCGCCGATCAGAGAAACCGGCACCGTCAGCGCAGGGATCAGAGTCGCGCGGAAGCTCTGCAAGAAGATGAATACCACCAGGATGACGAGCGCGAGCGCCTGGAAGAGCGTGATGATGATCTCGCGGATCCCCGCCGTGATGGGCTTGGTCGTATCGAGCGAGATCTGATAATCAAGGTCTTCGGGGAAGTTCGCGGATAGGCGCTCGACGACCGCGAAGACCTTGTCGGCGACTTCGAGTCCATTCGCGTCGGGCAGCTGAAAGATCTGGATCACCGCAGAAGGCGTTCCGTTGGTCCGCGTTCGCATGAGGTAGTTCTGGGTCCCGAGTTCGATCTTCGCCACGTCGCGAAGCAAGAGCTGGGACCCGTCCTCGTTTGACCGAATGACGACAGCACCGAATTCCTCGGGTGAAGAGAACCGCCCTTTCGTCTGGACCGTATAGGTGAATTCGGTTCCGGCGGGCGCGGGCGGTCCGCCCATCTGCCCCGCCGGCACGAGAACGTTTTGGCTCTGAATCGCGGAGGTGATGTCGGTGATCGTGACGCCGAGCTTCGCAAGCTCGTCGGGTCTGATCCAGATCCGCATGGCGTACTCGGTGCTGCTTCCCCCGAGCACTTCCGCCTGACCGACGCCTTCGATACGCGAGATCTCGTCGATGATGTTGATCGTGGCGTAGTTCGCCAGGAACTGCGCGTCGAAGCTTTTGTTAGGAGAGGTCAAACCGATCAAGACCAATGGAAAGGAGAGCTTCTTCGTAACGACAACTCCCTGACGCTTCACCTCCTCAGGCAAGGATGCTTCGGCCTCGGAGACTCTGTTCTGGGTGAGGACGTTCGCCATGTCGAGGTCTGTTCCCACCTCGAAGGACACCTCAAGCGACATCTTCCCGTCGCTCGAGTTCGTCGATTTCATGTAGATCATGCCCTCGACGCCATTCACCTTCTGTTCGATGGGGGTGGCGACCGACTGCTCGACGCTCGTCGAGTTGGCTCCCGGGTAGTTCGCCGTCACGTTGATCATCGGCGGCGTGATTTCAGGGTATTGCGCGATCGGCAAGCCCCGCAGTGCGATCAGCCCGATCAGCACCATGAGAATCGCGATCACCATGGCGACGATCGGTCGTCGGACGAAAAATTCAGACACGGATCAGGCCCCCGCCGCCGAAGCAGGCTTCGCTCCTGGTTTCTTCGCGTCCGTCGGGTTGGCCGCAACGGGCTTGGGATCGATCGTCATGCCCGGCCGCAATCGTATTGCGTCCACCGCAATGCGTTCCTTGGGTTTGAGGCCTTGGGTGATGACGCGAAGGGTTCCGACAACTGGCCCGACTTCGACGGAACGGATCGAAACTTTGCCCTTGTCATCGACGACATAGACGCGCTTTTTGCCCTGCATATCACTGATGGAACGACTCGGAACGAGCATGGCATCCTTGAGGACCTCAGCGACCACGCGCACGCGGGCAAACTGCCCAGCGAGCACACGCTGTTCCGGGTTCGGGAACTGAGCTTCGAGCGTGAGGGTCCCCGTGCCGGGATTAATCACGGCGTCCATCGCGACCACGCGTCCCTTCTCTGGGTGGACGGACCCATCGGCCAGGATCAGCTCCAGGCCGGCGGCCATGCGCTTTTCTTCCCCTGAACCCTTGCCCGCTTGGGCGAGTCGCTTGGCGAGCAGGAGGTAGGTCCGCTCATCGATCGAAAAGCGTACCTTGATCGGGTCGCTATCGGAGACGACGTTCAATACAACCGGGTTGGGTGTGAGCCCAACGAATTCGCCAACCCGCGCCTTCGAGATCCCGATCCTTCCCGAAATCGGCGCATGGAGCTTCGTGTAGCCGAGCTGAATCCGGACCTGCTCCACCGAGGACTGCGCGGTTTGCAGCGCTCCCTTAGCCGCCTGGTAGCGCGCGATGGCTCCATCCAAATCCGCCTGACTCACGGCGTTGATCTCCGCCAGCGGAGCGATTCGCTCGAGGTCGGATTCGGCTTTTGCGAGCCGCGTCACGGTCTCTGCCACCTTTCCCTGGGCGCCTACGACCTGCACTTCGAACGGCGTCGGATCGATCTCGTAAAGGAGTTCTCCCTTCTTTACGTGGCTTCCCTCCCGGAAATGCATTCCGATCAGCACGCCCTCGACACGGGCTCGAATAAGAATGTCAGACGAGCCTCGCGTCTCCCCCACCAGCTCCCGGTGAATCGGCTGGTCCCTCACCAGGACCTGCGCGACGGGGATCTCGAGCAGAGTGGGTGCAGGCGCCTTCGGACGCTCGCATCCCAGCGTCAGGCAAAGCGCTCCTAGCGCGACGAGCAAATGAACGAAGGTGTGTCCCACGTCTCGGCCGCTCGATCCCTCAAGCACTTTTTCATCCGCAAGCTGCGTCCGCATCATTCTCTCCACTCAAGCCAGTCCATGTCCGATTTTCAGAACCGTGACCTTCGCCCGCAGCGCGACTGCCCGCAACCGACGACGAAGACGAAGTGAGAAAAACTGCCGAGAAAAAGGCACCCTGGGCCGGAGGCGGCACCGCAAAGCGCTGCGCACGGCGGATGCGAAGAGGTCGTTTGGAGCGTTTGAGATGGGAGGGGGCTGGCGACCTTCAGTCAAGACCGCTCGGTGTGAAAACTCGACCGACCGTATTCGCAGTCCTTTTATCGTATTAGTTAGCGACTTCGCCCAACCTTTGGCATGGCTCTCAACATCGGAATCCATGTCAAACACACCGTGCGGCCTATCGATGAGCCTGTTGTCGGGCCCCTGATGATTCCGCTCGACGTGGTAATTCTCCGCGTAGGCATCTTTACGCGTCTCATGCTTGGCTGGCGAGCGTACTCGCGCTGAGGGGACCCGTTCGGTAGTCGCGAACACGGAGCTTCAATTAGCTGTAGCCCATCATTTAGAAAGAGCGTTCCCAGTCGCCTTGCACTTTCTTCCTTCGTCGAATCCGGCGGACCCCGCACGCGAACATTGGGCTTGCCACTACCTCCTCCACAAAGGGCCACAATAAGGATACACTCCAGAAGCCGGTGCGATTCGACTCCACTGTCAGAGTGAATCTCTTCTAATCGGTGGCTGCCCCAAAACTTGTGCTGGAGGAAATATGTCGGAAGAAGTTGATGCGCTGCGAGACGAGGTCAGTCGGTTGCGTGCCCAGATAAAAGAGATTTACGACTCAGAGATAGAAAGTTTCTACTTTTCACCCGCTGCTCAGCAGGACTGGAGCGAGGTTGACAGCATCCCTGCCCGAGGCACCAGCGCGGCAACGGTACAGGCGCTGATCGAGAACGCACACGCCCTCGACTTCGACCAGCGTCTGAATACGTCATCCTACGTCAACGTCTCATTCGAGCCGGAAGAGGAAGCGGTGGCTCTCCTCGGGCTTGGCGTGAACCTCGCAGACCAGACCGTCTACCCTCAGTCTTACAAGCTCCACGACCGCGTCGTCAATATGCTTGCTCGACTCTGGCACTGTCCGGAGCCATCGAATTTTGCGGAGACGCAAACCTTCGCCGGAGCGGGCACGGTCGGTTCTACTGAGGCCTGCCTCCTTGCGGGGCTCGCACTCAAATTCCGATGGCGTGAATGGCGAGCCGAACGGGACGGCCTCTCCCATTCGGAGGTCCTGGGAATCAAGCCTAATATCGTCATCTCGACCTGCTACCAGGCCGCCTGGGAGAAGCTCTTTAAGTACATGGACATCGAGCCTCGGCTGGTCGAACCTTCGGTAGACACCTTCAAGGTCGATCCCGAAAACATTCGCGAAGCGATCGACGAAAATACCATCGCCGTGGTGTGCATTATGGGTAACCACTACGGAGGCCAATACGACCCCGTCTGGGATGTCGACCGTGTGGTCTCCGAAGTCAACGCCCAAAAGAAATTCCAGGTGGGCATCCATGTCGATGCCGCTTCTGGTGGATTCATCGCACCCTTCCAGAAAGACCTACCCGCTTGGGACTTCCGCCTAGACAATGTCCTCTCGATATCGAGCAGCGGTCACAAATACGGAGAGTCGTCATGCGGGACTGGATGGCTGGTTTGGCGTCAGAAAGAAGGTCTGAGCGAGCATGTAGCCATTTCGGTGACCTACTTAGGAGGTGAGGCCGAATCCTACACGCTCAATTTTTCGCGCCCTGCGACTGGCGTCTACGTCCAGTACTACAAGCTGCTCCGCTTCGGGCTCCACGGCTACCAACAGGCCTGCGACAACTTGATGGCCAATGCCCAATTCCTGAGAACCGGCCTCCAGAAGATGACCTGTTCGGGTCAGCCTCGATTCATCATCTTGGACGATGGAGAGCAGCACTGTTTGCCAGTGGTCACGGCCATGCTCAATCCGGAGTGTGGTTTCTCCTATGACGACATCGACCTTCAGCACGTACTCTCGCAGCATCACTGGTATGTCAGCGGCTACCGAATGGGCTTCGAACACCCGGTTACTGACAAAACTGAACCTCTCTTCTCCGACAGGGATGCTGATCAGAGCATGTTTCGTATCGTGGTCAAGAACAACCTCACGCGAGACATGGCGAGGGATCTCCTAGGAGCATTTGATGCCGCTTTCGAGTTTCTAGACAGCGTCGACTTTTCATCACTCCACTCTCTGAATACGGCCAAGCTGCGCCACAAGGATCAACGGGTAATCTCGCGTCACTGCTGAGACACATCTCTCCGTGGCGCTCTCCGAAAAGGATGGGGCTTGGAAAGGAGTTCTGCCCTGCTTTCGCGGACACATCCAAAAAGGCCGATCATTCGGCCGGAGGAGTGTCATGGCGAACCGAAGGAAGTTTTCAGACGAGTACAAGCGCGAAGCGGTACGGATGGCGACCCAGCTTGGCGTAAAGAAGAGCCAGATCGCCGACGAGCTGGGCATCAACGCGAACCTGCTCGGCCGTTGGTGTAAGGACTATTTGACCAACGGTGGTTCGGCGTTCCCTGTTCGCATGATGTGCCGTTGTCTGCGGGTGTCGCCGAGCGGTTATTGCGGCTGGCACGATCGGCCTGCAAGTCTTCGCAAGCAGGCGAACGAGCGACTGCTCGTTCGTATCCGAAGTCTTCACGCAGAAAGCGATGGAGTCTTCGGCAGTCCGCGCATGCGGGACGAGTTGCGCTACTTGGGGGAGACGCAGCCGCCATCGTGTGGCTCGGTGGATGCGGAGTGATGGCCTTCGCGGCATCCCTCAGCCACGAAGGTGGCGAGTGAAGCCAACGGGGGCTCGGCCCGATCATGTTCACAATCACTTGGCTCGAGACTTCAGCGCGGATGAGCCCAACACAAAATGGGTTACCGACATCACATACATCCGAACCGCCGAAGGCTGGCTCTACCTGGCCGTCGTGCTGGTCCTCTACTCTGGCCGCGTGGTCGGCTGGTCGATGAGCGCCCGCCAAGACACCCAGCTCGTATTGCAGGCCGTCTTGATGGCACTGTGGCAGCGTAGAGATCGGAGTCCGGTGGTGCTTCACTCGGATCGCGGCTGTCAATTTACAAGTGAGGAGTACCAACGTTTCTTGAAAGGGCACCAACTACGAAGCAGTATGAGCAAGGTAGGAAGCTGTGCGGACAACGCAGCGGCCGAAGGCTTCTTCGGCTTGCTGAAGGCTTCTTCGGCTTGCTGAAGGCTTCTTCGGCTTGCTGAAGCGAGAGCGCGT
>JAPKBZ010000038.1 GCA_028823175.1 Myxococcota bacterium | reverse complement strand
GGGGCCTCATCGCCGCATAGCGAAGCAGGCGCGCATCAAGGGCAGTCGAATCGAGAAGGCAGCTACTGGTCCGGCTGCGGGAAGCCCAGATTCACCCCTCTGTGGGAGGGGTCGGGCCAACGCGTCGTCGTCACCTTCTGCCGGGTGTAGAAGTGGATTCCCTCCTGCCCGTAGATTCCATGGCTGCCGAAGATTGAATCCTTCCAGCCGCCGAATGAATGGAAGGCGAGGGGGACCGGGATGGGAACATTCACGCCGACCATGCCGACTTCGATTTCACGCTGGAAGCGCCTCGCGGCGCCACCGTCATGGGTGAAAATAGCCGTTCCGTTGGCATAGGGGCTGGCATTAACGAGTGCGAGGGCGCTGTCGAAGTCCTCGCAGCGCACAACGCAGAGAACCGGACCGAATATTTCCTCTTGATAGATGGACATCTCCGGAGTGACCTCATCGAAGAGGCAGGGGCCGATGAAGAAGCCCTTTTCGTGTCCCGGGATTTGAAGCCCTCGCCCGTCGCTGACCAGGGTGGCGCCCTGCTCGACACCTTCATCGACGAGGGCACGTATCCGATCGCGCTGGGTGAGGGTAATGACAGGGCCCATTTCCGTTTCGGCGTCGCTGGCGGGTCCGACTCGGAGTTTGTCGATACGCTTCTTGAGTAGCGGGATCAATCGGTCGGCGCTGTCTCCGACGGCGGCGACGACGGAGATCGCCATACAACGTTCGCCAGCGGATCCATAAGCGGCAGAAACAGCACCGTCTGCAGCGAGTTCGAGGTCGGCGTCGGGGAGGACGACCATGTGGTTCTTGGCACCCCCGAGAGCCTGGACACGTTTGCCGTGTTGGGTGCCCGTCTGGTAGACGTGTCGAGCGATGGGCGTCGAGCCGACGAAGCTGACGGCCTTGACATCGGGGTGCTCGAGCAAGCGCTCCACGGCAACTCGGTCACCGTGGACGACGCTGAAGACACCTTCGGGCAGTCCAGCCTCGCCAAAGAGCTCGGCGATCCGGTTGGCGACGGAAGGATCCCGCTCCGAGGGCTTTAGGATGAAAGCATTTCCGCAAGCGATGGCTACCGGGTACATCCAAAGGCCGACCATGGCGGGGAAATTGAAGGGCGTGATGCCGGCGACGACTCCCAAGGGTTCTCGCACTGTCGTGAGGTCGACGCCCGTGGAAACGTTCGAAGAGAGTTCGCCCTTGAGCAGTTGGGGGATCCCGCAAGCGAATTCGACCACCTCGAGCCCCCGAGCGATTTCGCCGCGGGCATCGTCGACCGTCTTGCCGTGTTCCTTCGAGATCATTTGGGCGAGTTCGGTGGCGTGCTCGGCCAAGAGGCTTCGAAAGCGAAAGAAGACCTGGCTCCTGCGAGTGACCGGGACCTGGGCCCAGGCGAGGCCGGCGATGCGAGCGGATTCCACTGCAGTGTCCACTTGGCCGGGGTTCGCGTAGGCGACCTCGGCGATCTTCTGCCCGGTCGCGGGATTGAAGATGTCGCCAAGGCGGTCCGCCGGGGCTGTGCTCGGTTTACCGTCGATCCAATGGGGGAGCACGGGATGGGTCACGGGTATTTCCTTTCGCCTCGTTCGTGAAGTCGCCCCCGGTGCACGTCGTTGTCCGAGGGCGGTCGTTGGACGAGCCATCATAGCCCTGACCCGGGCGAGATACCTCCCAGCTCCTCTTCACGGTGGAGCGCGAGTCTGCCGGTGCGCCTCGGGGCTGGGTCGCGAGGCGATAGGCGGCCCCCGGCCCCGGTGGATATCTTCTTTGGCCTCGACCAGGCGGGAGTCAGGAATGGGAGCGGGTTCCGAGGTCCTTTGCCGAGGGAGCGCCCAGGCTCTATCCTGAATCGGTTCTCAGTACCACTCCAGCCAGTGCCCATCCCGTGGAGGTCTGCCATGGCTACTCAAGAGATTGCTCTTCGACTCAAAGCGCTAGACCGCGACTCGGTTTTGCACCCGGCGACTGCGCTTCACACCCATCAGGCGGAGGGGGGATTCATCGCTGAATCCGCTGAGGGCGTGAATATCGTCGACGTTCACGGCAAACGCTATATCGACGCTATGGCGGGGCTCTGGTGCGTCAACATTGGCTACGGCCGAGCGGAGTTGGCCCGGGCTGCCGCAGAGCAGATGGAAAAACTCGGCTATTACCATACCTTTTCCGGCGCCTCGAATCCGCCGCAGACCCTACTCGCCGATCGGCTCTTGGGCCTGCTACGCGAGAAGGCAGGGCTGGAAAAGCCGAGCCGGATTTTTTTCGGCTTGTCGGGCTCCGACGCCAACGACACCCAGGTAAAGCTGGTTCGCTATTACAACAATCTCCTGGGGCGGTCCGAAAAGAAGAAGATCATTTCACGGGAGAGTGCCTACCACGGCGTCTCGGTTGCCTCGGCCAGCCTGACCGGGCTGCCCGCCTTTCATGCCGCCTTCGACCTACCCATGGAGGGCGTTCTCTTCGCCTCGACTCCCCATCATTATCGCAACGCGAAACCCGGCGAGAGCGAGGAAGAATTCAGCGAACGATTGGCTGGGGAACTCGAAGCGCTGATTGCCCGTGAGGGGGCCGACACCATCGCGGCGATGATCGCCGAACCCGTGATGGGGGCAGGCGGGGTGATCCCTCCGCCCAGGGGCTATTTCGAGCGGGTCCAGCCCATCTTGGCTGCCCACGATATTCTGCTCATCGCCGACGAGGTGATCTGCGGCTTCGGTCGCCTGGGAAGCTGGTTCGGATCGGGGCATTATGGTCTGCAACCCGATCTTATCTCCATGGCCAAGGGGCTCACCAGCGGCTACCTGCCGCTCTCCGCGGTCGCGGTCTCCGAGGATATCTGGTCGGTGCTTCAGACCGGGAGCGAAGAACTCGGTGTCTTCGCCCACGGCTATACCTATTCGGGGCACCCGGTGAGCACCGCTGTGGCCATGGCAAACCTCGATATCCTCGAGTCCGAGAATCTGGTGGACAACGCGGCGCGGATCGGCTCGCATCTGCACGCCGGGATGCGGTCCGCCCTGGGCGAACACCCGAACGTGGGCGAGATTCGCGGCGAGGGGATGATCATGGCCCTCGAATTCGTCGCCGACCGCACTTCGAAAGAGCCCTTTGATCCCGGCCTCGCGATCCAAAAGGCGATCGCCGGGGAGGCCGCGCGATTGGGCTTGATCGTTCGGCCGCTGCCGTCGTCGGGCGCCGCCGTGGCGCTCTCTCCGCCGCTCTGCCTCAGCGAGGCCGAGGCCGACCGGGTGATCGAGATCCTCGCCCAGGCGGTGACCACGGTCATGTCACGCTGAAGAAAAGGCCGATCGCCTGCTTCGACATGCCGAACCGTTTCTCGTTCCTGGTCGCGGCTTCCCGGGCGCTTCAGGGAATTGCGCTCGGCTCCACATCCTCGATGCGATGCGCGAGAAGGGTCTGTCCATCGGGAGCAAAGTCGAAATGACCTCGCATCTTCTTCCCGGCGAGTAGGGACGGGTACCAGATCGCATCGTCCGCGGGCATCCGGTCGTAGGGAATCGCATCGAAGGCGAACCACTCGGGGACCACGGTTTCGGATTCCGCGGGTTCGCCAGAATGACTCTCCGCGATAAATTCGAGTTCTCTCGCCCGCCCCCAGGCCTCGGAGACAAAAACGAAAGTGGCCCGGTGCTTGATCGGTCCGGCCGCGATCCCCGCCTGTTCCCGGGCAATGCGCGCCGCCGCTTCAGCGGGGTCTTCGCCGGGCCGGACCTCGTCGAGAAAACCCGTATAGAAACCTTGCCAGCGACCCGATTTATGCCGGCCGAGGAGAGCCCGACCCGAGGCCCGGCACACCACGATCAACTGGGCGAGCAGTCTTTCTTTGGGCATGGAAAAGGGGATCCTCGGATCTGGGGCGCTCGTTGAAGAAGCCAGCCAACCCGGTTAGTCTGGCGCACGCGGGTAAGGAATGCCGCTGGCAGTGCCCTGAAGCCCCGGGGTCGTGAAAGCCCGAGAGCTTTCTTGCTTGGTGTCCAGACTCCATCGTGGCCAGGGGCTGGGTCTCTGTGCTTGCAACTGAACCGATCGATCCAGGAGCCGATCCCATTGTCTCTCAAAGCCTACGATACCCAGCAGATCTGGCAGCAGGATCGGGACCACGCCATCCATCCCCACGCGCATCTCCCGACCTCCGAGCAGGAGGGATGCCTGATCATGGCGCGCGGCGAGGGGGCCTACGTCTACGACACAGAGGGCCGGAAATACCTCGATGGAATCGCGGGACTCTGGTGCGTGAATGTCGGGCACGGGCGCGCGGAGATCGCCCAAGTCATGGCCGATCAGGCCAAAGAACTCGGCTATTTCTCGAGCTTCACGGATATTTCGAATCCCCCCCATGCGGCGCTGGCCCGCAAGATCAGCGAGATCGCCCCGGAACACCTGAACCACGTGCATTTTTCGTCCGGGGGTTCCGACGCCAACGAGGCCATCGCTCGCACCATGCACCACTACTTCCATCGCCTCGGGAAGCCTTCGAAGCGGCTCTTTATCGCGCGGATACACGCCTACCACGGGACGACCTTCCTGACCGCGTCCCTCAGCGGTAAGCCCGGCGAGAAGGGTGGCTTCCATTTCGCCAATGATTGGGTCCATCACGTCGAATTTCCTGGGCTCTATCGGGCGCCCAGGGAAATGGCACCCGCCGAGCACCTCGACCAGTTGGCAGCGGATTTCGAGAAGAAAATCCACGAACTCGGCGCCGAAAATGTGGCGGGCTTTTTCGCCGAACCCATCATGGGTGCGGGCGGCGTCTTGACCGCTCCCGACGGCTACCACCGGCGCATGAAAGAAATCTGCGACGCCCACGAGATTCTCTACGCGTCGGACGAGGTCGTCACCGGCTTCGGGCGTCTGGGACACTTCTTCGCGTCGGGTCCGGTCTTCGGCATCGAGCCGGATTTTATCGCCGCGGCCAAGGGCCTGACATCGGGCTATTTCCCCTTGGGCGCTTCGCTTATCTCTGACAAGGTTTACGACGTGATCAAGCAGCCCACCGAGGACTCGAGCTACTACTCCCAGGGCTGGACCTATAGCGGTCATCCCATCGGTTGCGCCGTGGCCCTCGAGAATATTCGCATCATGGAGGACGAGGGCATTCTTGAGAACGTTCGCGAAGTCGGGCCCTATTTCGAGGAGAAATTGGCCACCCTGCGCGATCTCCGGTTGGTGGGCGACACCCGGGGCAGCCATTTCATGACCTGCGTCGAGTACGTGGCCGACAAGGAGAGCAAGGCGCTGCTCCCTGAGGAGGCCAATATCGCCCGCCGCATCGCCGACCACGGCCAGAAGCGGGGGATCATCGTGCGCCCCATCGGCCAGCTCAATATCCTCTCGCCCCCGCTCATCGTCGACCGCGCCCAGATCGATTTTCTCGTCGATGCACTCCGGGAGAGCGCCGAGGCGGCGACCGCTGACCTCGTCGCCGAGGGCTACCTCGACTGAGCGCCTGGGCGACCGGTAGTTCCCGGGCCTCGGGCGCGCGGGAGCTTCATTCGGCGAGGCGCTGGCGATAGCTTCGAGGGCTGACGCCCTCCAGGCGCTTGAAGGCATGGGGGCGATCCCGGCGAGAGCCGGGAGTTGTGGGCTGCGGACGGTTTCGCCCATCTCTGGGTCACGAAGCCGGTGATGGAAATCCTGGGTCGCATCGGCGCGAGCGTGCGCGCGTTTCCGAACCTTAGGCCCTGCCAGGATTTCGAGGGCTACGAGTGATCGGTTCCCCGGGCGCGGATGGAGTCGGCCGGGGTCGCTGACGCGCGCCGCCTCCCGGCCGCGGTCTGAACGGCGTGAGCCAGGGACCAGAACAGGTAGGGAGCGGGGGAAAAGAAGGCGGCACGCCACGCTCCGCCCGCGCTTTCGGGAAGCAGGAACGTCGCTCCCAGGAGAAGGGCGGGGAGAGCATGGATGGCGAGCAGTTCCGCCCGGAAAGCGGGGGGCGCCGAGGGTCGCCGGCTCTTCTCCAGGGCAAGAACCCACCAACTCGTCAGGTGGTAGAGGGTGGAGAGGGCGAAGACGTCTTCAAAGGTGATCCCCGTTTGGGTGCAGAGCCCAATGGGATCGACGGCGCTGGCGGCGATCAGCGCGAGCCCCGTGCCTTCCCGGGCGCCTTGGCCCGGTGCGCGAAGAAGAAAGCCCCCCATCCCCGCCGCCAGGGCGCGTAGAGCCAGGAGCCCGGGGTCGATTTTTGTCCCCGGGACGATTCCTGCGAACGCGTCGCCCCCCGCGCCGACCGGAGCGGAAGCCAGGGCGGCGCCGGCCAGAACGAGAACCAGCGCGGTGATCCCCAAAACGGTGGCCCAGGTGTCGGTGTCCAGGGCCATGGGGGGCAGGCGTCCTCGGCCGAGTTCGAGCCCGGACAGGGCGAGGTCGTTTTCGACGGTGTGCGCGGTGGCGAGGGCGAGGAGCAGGGCGGCGAGCCCGGGCCAGCGGGGCAGCGCGCTCGCATAGCCGCAATAGAGGAGCGCGAGCCCGGCGATGGCGGCCGCCCGTGCGGCGTGGGGCTGGAAGCGGCGGGGGAGGGCCAGCCGGCGCGCCCATGGCCATCGATCCCCCGCCGCCCGGGCGAGGGGGGGGCGGCCCAGCAGGGCGCCGCCGAGTAGGTGTCCATAACCCAGGGTGAGGACCCCGGCGTAGAGCCAAGGCGCCCGGCGTTCGGAGTCAGGAAAAAGCAGAACGAAGCCCGCCCAGAGTGCGGCGGCGCCCGCCAGGCCGAGAAGGCGCCGCCGGGGCGCGAGGGAGGCTGCCGATCTCCCGGGGAACCCGCGGGCCAGGGAGCCCGGCATCTAGTAGAGGTCCTCCAGAGGGAGCCCAGCCAGGCGCAGGTTGAAGCCGGCGTGCATTCCGATGCAGAGAGCCAGCTTTCCGTGGACGAGCATGGCGCTCCCGAGGACGAGCCCCGCCATGAAACTGCCGAGGGTCGCCCAGGGTGTCGAGTGGGGGAGGGCGAAGGCCGCACTCGAGAGGAGCAGGGCCGGGCCCGGGCCCAGCACTTGGGCCAGGGCGGGAAGGAGTCGCTCGCGGTAGACGATCTCCTCGAAGGTTGGGGCGAGTACGGCGGTGGCCAGGAGGAAGAGCCACCCCGGCCCGCCCCCCGCCGGCTCCGGGCCGGGGATGCCCAGGGCATGGCCCGCCCACAGAACCCCCGCAGAGAGGGCAGGCAGGAGTGCCCAGCCCGCGGCCAGTCCAGTCGCCCCGGTGAAGGCGGCCGCCCGTCGCGTCCCCGGCCCTGTGCGATGGCCCCAGAGCGCGGCTCCGGTGCACAGTCCAAAAGCGAGAAGCCGAGCGCCTGGGCTCCCGGGGTTCGCACAGAGGAGGGGAGCCCCGCAGAGAATCCCCCAGGTCAGGGCGACTAGGCCAAGAGCCCGGGCGAGGGCCTTGGGGTTCGGGGGCTCGGGATCGGGAGCGCGCGGCATGGGACCGCAGAAAGCAAGGGGCGTGCCGTCCGAGAGGGCCGTTCCCGTTTCTTCTCGGCCCCGGGGTGTGAACGTGGGTGTCCCGGGGGCCGGAGTGCGCCCGGGCACGCTCTCTTCTGAGCGCGCCTAGTCGCTGTCGCCAAAAATGGCGGGGTCGACGTCGATCCCGATGGGGCAGTGGTCCGAGCCCATGATATCGGGCCGGATGAAGGCGCCGCGCACGAATTTCATCGCCGCCGGCGAGGCCATGATGTAGTCGATGCGCCAGCCCACGTTGCGCGCACGCACGCCGAAGCGCTGGCTCCACCAGCTGTAGTGATCCGGGCCGGGTTCGAAGGCGCGGAAGGTATCGACCCAGCCGGCGGCTACCCAGCGATCGAGTTCGGCGCGCTCCTCGGCGCGAAAGCCGCTGGTCTTTTCGTTGTCCTTGGGGCGGGCCAGGTCGATGGCCTTGTGGGCGGTATTGAAATCGCCCATCACGATCACCCGCTTGCCGCTCTTGCGGAGCTTCTGGAGCCGCTCGAAGAGCGCCGCGTACCAGTCGAGCTTGTAGGGGATGCGGCTGTTGTCGCGGTCCTTGCCGCTGCCGTTGGGGAAATAGCCGTTGGCCACCACCAGGCGACCAAAGCGAGCGATCTGCAGGCGGCCCTCGTCGTCGAAGCGATCTTCGCCCAGGGAGGTTTCCAGGGCGTCGGGCTTTCGGCGGCTGAAGAGCCCTACGCCGCTATAGCCCTTGCGGACGGGCGCGGTGAAATGCTGGTGGAAGCGGCCGACAGCGGCGACTTCGTCGGGGACCTGGTCGGGCTGGGCCCGGACCTCCTGGACGCCGACGATCTCGGATCGGCTCTTGCCGAGCCAGTCCGGGAAGCCCTTCTTGGTCGCCGAGCGAATGCCGTTGATATTCCATGAGTAGATGCGGCAGTTCTTCTTGGGGCTCATGCGTCCAGGGGCTCCTCGTGTTCCTCGCCGCTGGCGAGATCGCGTACCTTGGCGACGCCGCGCTGCACCTCGTCGGGACCGACGAGCCAGATGCGGGCGGCGCCGGCGCGGTTGGCGTCGGTCATGGCGCGCTTGAGCTTCGGGCTGCCCAGCACGAGTTCCACTCGGCGATCCTGGGATCGGAGCCGGGAGGCAATGGCGACGGCGGCCGGGCGCTCGGCTTCGCCGAGGGCGAAGACCATGTCGTCTAGGGGGCGCGGCAGCTCGGGCCAAAGTTCCTTGTCGGCGAGGAATTCGGCGATCACCACGTCGCCGAAACCGAAGCCCACTGCGGGCAGGGGCTTGCCCCCGAGTTTCTCGCTGAGCCCGTCGTAGCGGCCGCCGCCACAGATCGAGCGGAGGGTGGCGCCAGAATCGAAGGCCTCGAAGACGATGCCCGTGTAGTAGGCGAGCCCCCGGACGACGGAGGCATCGAAGACCACCTGGTCCCTGACCCCGTAGGCGTCGAGGAGATCGAAGAAGCGGCGCAGATCGGCGAGGGCAGGGCTGTCGGGGGAGACGTACCCGGCGGCCTCGTCGAGACTTCGGGCCGAGAGCATGCCGACGACCTCCCGAGCCGAGGCTTCGTCGAGGCCGACGCCACCGGCGGGATCCACGAGTTGCCCGATCACCGTGTCGGGCCCGACCTTGGCGATCTTGTCGATCACGATGCACAGGGGTTCGAAGATTTCGGGCCGATCGGCGAGCACGCCCTGGCGCAGGCTCTCCTCGAGCAGCGCCCGGCTGTTGACCCGCACCTTGACATCGCCCCGGGCCAGCCCGAGGGCGTCGAGAAGCGCGAAGATCGACCCCACGAGCTCGGCCTCCGCCGTGACCTCGGGCTCGCCCCAGATATCCATATTCCATTGGAAATGCTCGCGCTTGCGGCCCCGGGTCATGCGCTCGTAGCGCCAGTTCTGGCTGATGGTGAACCAGCGCGCGGGCATCCGAAGGGATCCGGCCCGAGCGATCACCATACGGGCCACCGAGGGCGTCATCTCCGGGCGCAGGGCCAGGTGGCGGTCGTGAATCTCGAAATGGTAGAGCTGATCGACGATCTCCTCCCCCGCCTTGCGGGTGAAGAGTTCGGCGTGTTCGACCATGGGAGCGTCCACCTCTTCGAAGGCGAAGCGGTGGGCGATGCGCCGGAAGTGGTCGAAAAGCCACTCGCGGCGGCGAAAATCTTCGGGGTAGAAATCCCGGGTGCCGCGGGGAGGCTGAAGCGCGTTTTTACTCAAGACTTGGCATCTCCGGCCCCCTAGGTACCACGCCTGTCGGGCGCGCGCGCCTCCTGGCCCCGGAATTCCGGTCCTGGGGGCAGCCAGCGCGTGGCTTGCTTGCTACACCCAACGGCTCCAACCCGTAGTGGAGGATTGCCCAAATGCGTTCGAACCTTCTGCCGCTTTTCGCGGCCCTGCTCGTCTTTTCCTTTCTGGCGGCTTGCGGCGGCGATGACTCTCCGGCCCCGGCCCCTTCGGCTGCGGTCCCGGCGGCCGTCAAGCCCCCCGCGCCGGCTCCTGTGGCCAAGGCGCCGGCCTCGACGGTGCCCGACGACCTTCCCGAGGCCCTCGTGCTCGGGCTCGCCCAGTTCCCGCCCCGGGGCAAGGGGCCGCCCAAGCCCCTTCCCGCGACCATGACCTTCCTGGTGCGCCGGGGCGGCGAGTGGCAGGCGAGCCAGATCGAGGATGCGGATAGCGACGTCTTCCACAAGGTTCTCCACTACACCACACCCGCTGGCGAGGATCGCCTGCTGAGCGGTGGCGGCACCCAGGCGATGCTGAAGCTCTGGAAGAAGACCGACCAGGGGCACGAGGCCGAGACGATCTGGCAGAAGGATTTTGGTGGCCGTTTCAGCCGGATGCGCGATGTTGAGGTCGGCGATCTCTACGGAGATGGCCGCTCGGTGATCGCCGTGGCGACCCATGACCAGGGGGTGGTCGCCCTCATCAAGCCCGAGGGCGACGGCTATGTGGTGGAGGAACTCGACATCGAGCCCGATACCTTCGTCCACGAAGTCGAGATCGGCGATCTCGACGGCGACGGGGTCCTCGAGGTCTACGCCACGCCCAGTGAGCCGAATCGTCTCGACGGCAGCAGTCAGTCGGGTCGGGTCACCCGCTACGTGCCGGCCCGGGGCGAGGGGCGGGTGGTGGTCGCGGATCTCGGCGATCGACACGCCAAGGAAATCTTGGTCGATGATCTCGACGGCGACGGCAAGGACGAGCTCTACGTCATCGTCGAGGGCAATTACGACAAGAAGAGCAAGCGGCTCACCCGAGCGCTCGAGGTTCGCCGCTACGAGGTCGGAACCGACCCCAAGCAGGGGGTGGTGATCGCCGAGTTTGACGATTATCTGGGCCGCTTCCTGACGGCGGGGGACCTCGATGGCGATGGCGAGAAGGAGTTGGTCGCCGCGCTCAAGAGCGCGGGCGTCTGGGTGCTCCGACCCGGCGACGACCCAGGATCCCCGTGGGATAAAGAATTGGTCGACGCCCAGTCAGGCGGCTTCGAGCACGCTTCGATCATGGCGGATCTCGATCGGGACGGCCGGTCCGAGCTCTATGTGGTGAGCGACAACGACGGGGAAGTTCGCCGCTACGTCTGGGAGTCGGGCAAGCTCCAGCGCGAGGTCATCTACAAGCGAACCGACGGCAACACGGTTTTTACCTGGAACATCATGCCCATCCCAGTGGATCTGGCGCCCTGAGTCGGGGCCGCCCCATCCCGGGAGCGGGGTGCGGATCGAGGTGAAAACGACCCATAGGGAGAAATCTCGCGGGGCAAATACAAAGCGGTTGGGGGGGCCCGGGCTCGGGCGGATTTCTCTCGCACCCTGGGCTCGTGTGGCGCATTGTATAAAGGCGGCGGGTCCGCATGGCTCGGAACCGGCTGCCTTCGGCGGGGGTTGGGGCCGGCCCGGTTGGGCGACCGAAATGAGGGAGCTAAGTCAGGAATGAAGAGGGCCGTTTCACTGAAGTCTGCTCGCTTGGGTCATCGAAGGGGAGCGGGTTGGGCGGCCGCCTTTCTACTCGTCACCCTAGCGATCTTGTCGCCGGGCGTTGTTCCCGGGCGCGTCCAGGCCTTCGAAGCCATCGATGGCCGCTTTGAGGCCCACGGTTATTTCGAGATGCAGTTGCGGACGATCAGCCGCAACTATTCGGGCCAGTGGGACCTGACCCAGTGGTACAACGTCTTCAACCTCGAACTTGAGCTTGACCTCGTTCAGGATACCCACGGGATTCTCGATCTCCTCGAAGCCTACGTGCGGATCGAGGCGCGCTACGACTGCGTCTATACCCGGGGCTGCGGGATGCTCAGCGGTGCGGATGTCTATGGGAACGACGCCCGTAACCTGCCTGCTCGACTCAACAGCGGGAACGACTACACCCACGCGGGCACAATCTTGATCTCCGATGACGGCCCTCTGACCGACCCCCAGCGCAATCCCTATACGATCAAGACCGTCCCGGGTTTTCGGGGCATCTACGATTCAACGCCCGAGGGACTCGGGCAGCTGAACTACAAGTCACTCATGCGCTGCGGCGCTCCCGACGGCACCGGAGCCGACGCCTACTGTGCCGAGACCAATGTCGATTATCTCGGGGGCCGAATCGGAGCCCGCTTCTGGGATGCCGACCGGAACCGGCGCCGGGAAGGCACTGAAGGAAGTCCGGGCTCGCAGCCCGCGATCGACGACGGAACAGCCGGGGCCCCCTACCTGATCGCCATGGAGCCATTCGCGGATTTTCGTTTCGCGTCGATCCCCCTGATCGGCGGCTCGGGTAACGGCTTTCCGCTGCTCTTGATGGGGCCCTGGTTGCCCAAGAACTACGTCGAGACGAATGCCACCCTGGCCGGCCTGCCCAATCCCTTGGATGAGAGCCGGGTCTCTCCCCAGAGTCTGGGAGGGGGCTTTGGTGCCAACCCCATGCGGTCGATTCCGATCCTGATCGAGGATAACCCCGGCCAACGCCAGATCTACATTCTGCAGGAGACCGAGCTCGCGGACGGGACACTGGTCGATCAGGGGCGCTGGGAAACCATCAACCCGGTCACCGGTCGCTTTGGCAATGCCCGGGAATGGAACGACCGCCCAGCGGAAGACTACGAAGCTCGAGGGCTCTTCGTGCCGAGCGCGCCCCTTCGAGATGCCCTGGCCAACGGCGGGTTCGGGGATTACCCCTTCAATATCTCCGAGATGGACAGGGCCTTCAACCGGGGGGCGAGCCAGCAGGACGAGGGCGAACTCAAGGAGGCCTATCTCGACATTGAGATGTTCGATAGCCGGCTTTGGCTACGAGTAGGCAAGCAGAGCATCGTCTGGGGCAAGACGGAACTCTTCCGGACCACAGATCAATTCAATCCCCAGGACTTGGCCCTTTCGACCCTGCCCAACCTGGAGGAGTCGCGCATCGCGCTCTGGTCCATGCGGGGGGTTTGGTCCTTTTACGAGGTGGGCCCCCTGTCGGATGTTCGGCTCGAACTCGCCGTCAACTTCGATGATTTCGAGTCGGCGGATCTTGGGGCCTGCGGTGAACCCTACGCAGTCAACTTGGTCTGCGCGCTGACGTTCGGGAGTTGGGCGCATGGGGTGACGGGGGTCGGGGTTGCGGGCGTCGATCAGCCCCCTAACCCGTGGGATAATGCCGATGGGCTCGAGTTCGGCGCGCGTCTCGAATGGCGTTGGGACCGATTCAGCTTCGCGATCACCGATTTTTACGGGTACGATGATTTTCCCTACACCGTTCGTTTGAGCACCTACAACCGGAACGTGGATTGGGAGAGTGGCCGCCCACGACACTATCTCCAGACCCCCCAGCAACTCGCCGATATAGACCGCTACCCCTGTGCGTCTCCCGGTGGCTCCGGAGTGGCCTTCGCGGACAACCCGGCCTCGCCGGGGAGCCCCAATTTCACCGAGTACCCGACGGGGGCAGCTGCCCGGGTGACGTATTCGGGCGATCAGGAGGGCGGTTGTCTGACGCCCGGGCCCACGAATAATAACTTCAGGGTGCTCTCCCAATTGGGGGCGGGCGAGGGCGGAGAGGACCCCGAATGGGGCGTGCCGTTGCGAGTGGATCCCGAACTCCGCAAGAGCAATGTGTACACCCCCTTGACCAATTCCTATCACAACCAGGCCGGGCGTTGGCTCAATGACGCGGCTTACGGCGACGCCAATGATCCTCGTCGTGAGTACTCCCGGGCGAATTCGGCAGCACCCACCTCGTTTACGGAGTGGAAGGAGGGCCCTCAGGCGGGCTACTGCGATACGGACCCCCGCCTTGCCAATCACGACTTTTGCAATAATGCAAACGCGGGATCGCGAGGCCGCCGGATTTTTGACCCTGAAAAGTACATCGAGGTGGATGTGGGCGGGACCGACGAATGGGTCCCTAATCCCCGCTTCAACCCCTACTACGACCCCCGCTTCGACCGTCATTTCGACGTGGGCGCGTACGCGAGCACGGTGCCCGAGCAGTTCGACCTTCAGGCCAATCCGGGAAATGTCATCGCAGCGCCAGGTCCGCCGGTGCTCTTCGACCCCTTCCTTGCCGTTAGCGACGACGGTCCGGGTGGAAGTGCTCCCGACAAGTTTGCCTGGTGGTGGAGCAACGCCTTCGACCCGAATCTTGAGGAATTCGACCCGCGGAACGCCCTCGACAACAGTCCGGTCAACAACAGTCTCTTCAATTTTATCTGCGCAGTGACCGTGGGTTTTAGTTCGTTGGATGCTTCGGCCTGTGCTCTGACTGTCTTCAGCAGTTCCAAACAACCGAGTGGCGCCGACTCCGGAAACCCTCGCATTTCGACCCTGATCGGCAGCTTTATGGCGGGCAGTGGGGGCTTCAACGGCTTCCTGGGCACCGCTGCCTCGGACAAGATCCTGAGCAAGGGGCCCCGGCTTCCCAACGGTATGGGGATGCCTCTCGTCTCGCTTCACGCGGATCTGGGGGCGGCGGATCTGGGGCTCAATAACGACGGCAGTCCCGGGGATAGTCTTTGTTCCCAGATTTTCGGCTGCGGCAAGGATGCCTTCCGCACCACGGACGTGCGTCGGCACTGGGCAGACATGGCCTCGGGTACGCTTCCCGGGACCGAGGATGACACCTATCCCTGGATCTATGCGAGGGAGAGCGAGAGCTATAATTGCCTCGGGGCCTCGCCGATCCTGAACGCTTTTGGCGGGCTGCACCTTTGCGGTGGCTTAGAGATCGGTGATACCACCACACCGAATTCCCCGCATAAGTTGCGAAGCGCCTATAACGTGGGTTTCTTCCTTGGGCGGGGGCTGACCCCGGAGCAGGAAGCGGTGCTTGGCTGTGGTCCCTATTTCGGGACCTCGTGCGATGCCAACGGCGCGGACCTGATGTGGGCAGAGGCCAGCGCCATCGTCCAGTCATTCATCGGGGCCGATTCTCTCGGTATTTCTTTCGCGGACCTGGGGATCAGCCACCTGGTCTCGGATTCTCTGGGCAGTCACCTGATGGATAATGGAAGTGGCTCGGTCGAGTACCGCACGGATAGTCGGGTGCCCGACCGCAACTACGAGTTGCTGCGGATCAACCCGGGGGCTCTGCAGGAAGTCCCCACGGCCTTCGCTCCCTGGTCCGACGACCCGCGCGGGCGTTCCATCGGATTGGGAAGCAATGGCTACCTCGTGGAGGGAAACCCGAACCTCTATAATCCGATGCTGGTTCCTTCGGCTCCCTGCGATCTGAGCGCGGAGCGTTTGTTGAGTGTGGACGGAACTTTTAGACCGTCCCAAGAGCGGGCTTCTTCACGCTGTTGGGATTTGCGGCAATACTACCAGGCGTATGCAATACAGCCGGGAACCGCGGCCTTTGACGTTCTGGGGATTGGCGGGCCTCGCTGTACTACGGCGGATATAGGAGGTCCCCTCAGCCCTGTGGCCGGCGTCCTTCCCGGCTGTCGTAGCAAGTGGGCGACGATCCAGTACCAGCCCCTGGATACATGGGACGGAATCAGTTCGCTTCGCCCCAATAACCCCGATGCCGGTTATCTGGGCAATAACTGGTACGGCCAGGTGATGAGCTACAGGGCGGCTGCTTTCGACCCGGCCGACAGTGATCGGCTGAACCCTCGAACCGATTATCGCCAGTGGAGTAGCGATCCGAGTCAGTCCGTTCCCGGGCAGACGGCATTGGCGAATGTCGTCCCCTGCGGCACCGGGACGCCTGGAAATCCGGGGGATTCCCAGAATCCCGAGAACTACGACTGCTACCTCCGCAATCCGACGGACTGGGGGCTGCCGGGGTTGGGAACCGGGGCGACGGTTCGCTTGAACTCGGCTTGGGGAACGGCCGACCCCCGCTATGCCGCAGCCCAGGCTTCGATTCGATCGGGCTTGAACTGGGGAGTTTTTGCAGGGGGGATAGCGGACGGGCCGTGTGACCCATCGCTCTACGCCAACCCGCGCCAGATGCGCGATGACCCGAGTTGCTATCTCGGCGGCTGGCAGCAGACGGTGGACGGTGATCCCGACCGACTGGGCATGGAGATTCTCGGGACGAACCTCAAATACCCCGAGTTGGTCCAGGCACTGGGTAGGGGAGCAGGTAATCCCCTGGAAGCCCTTTTTCTCTACGGCGAGAGGGTAGAAGGCGGGTGCACCCCCGGCAGTTCCTGGATCTATATTCAGCGCACCGACGACAACGAATTGCTGAGCCCTTCTGAGTGCGCTCGGATATACAGCAACCCGTCAGAAACCGTCGAGGGGTTGCCCTGGTCCAACGCCCTGAAGGGGGGCGCTGGCCATCCCTTCACGGGAGAGAGCTTCTCGAACGAGCTGGCCGGAGTTTCCTTCAATCTCCTGATGCTGCTGGTGAGCTTTTCGGCAGAGTTCGGCGATGGTATGGCGAGCGTGCGGGGTTTCGCGAACCCCGAGATCTACGATTCCCGTTACATCTACGACGAGGAGTGGATGTGGAACCCTGAGTGCCGGGAGACCGGCTACGCCGGGGTGGTGAAGACCGCCGAGGAGTGCGGTGGGCGTACTTTTGTCCAGCCGCAATTTTCGCCCGGGAACTGTTATGCCCCCTGCTCGGCCTACGGCGACCCGAATCGGGACCCGGCGACCCTGGCCGCGGGTGGCCGGGTGCGGATGGTTTCGGGGTGGCGCTCGATGGGAATTACGAATATGGCGAGGGTCAGTGATCGGGCGGACCATATCCCGAACCCCCTACCCGAAGGGGTCGAAAACAAGTTACAGCGCGACCCGAGCCTGCCCCATATCTTGACCATGTTCCCCGACCTTTTGATGCGGGAGTGCACCTCGGCTCGAGAGAATCCAGATTCGACATTGACCGCCCGGGAGCTCTACGACGAATGCGGGTCGGTGGCAAACGGCCGATCCGCGGACTGGACAATCAACCCCGCGACGTCCAAACCCTGGCAGGAACTCCGTTTGGGGGATATCGCGACGGGCACTCCCCACGGCGGGCTCCTCGAATCGCTTCAGTGGGATTACGCGTTCACGGGGAGTGAGAACGAGCTGATGGCGATGCTGCCCTATTGCGAGGATCTCGAGTACACCCAGCGCCATATCTACCGGGTCTCGGGAGATAGTAGTGGCGGCAACATCATACCAGCCGATCGGTTCGGTCCGAACAGGATCGACTGCTCGAGGGGGCTCGAGGGGGAGACCCTGGGCAATGAGCGCTGCACGTATATTACTCCGCAGTATTGCGGGATCGTCCAGGCGCTCTCAGGGATCGCCGGGCAGAAGAGAAATATCGTTCGCGCGGGAGGCAATAGCAATTTTGGCCGCCGCACGATGCAGTGGCAGTCGGGGAGTGAAATCTATCTCGCCTACAACCGCCGCAACGTCCTCGGATTTTCCACGGACTTCGCTGAGGACTACACGAAATCGAACTGGAGTATGGAGTTCACGTGGATCGAGGGGATCCCGTTCACCGACTCAAACTCCTACGATCTCGTGACCGAAGCCGACGATTTCAACCTGACGGTTTCCGTGGATCGGCCCACCTTTATCAACTTTCTGAACGCGAACCGCACGTTCTTTATCAATAGCCAGTGGTTCTTTCAATACCGGAAGGGGTACAAGGACAGCTTCAATGCGATTGGCCCCTGGAACGTGCTGGCCACTTTTGCGGTATTCACGGGCTATTTTCAAGATCGTTTGAATCCCAGCCTGGTCTTCGTGTGGGATTTTCGCTCGAGTTCGGGTGGCTTCCTTCCCCAGGTGAATTATCGGTTCTCGGAGAAGTTCTCGATGACCGTGGGCGCTTCGGTCTTCATCGGCAGCCAGGGTCTCGTGAATATGGGAGTGAACACGATCGGCCCGGCTTCGCCCCGCTCTGGGCCCAACGCCTATATGAATGCCAGCGAGCCCGGAATTTCTATCGTGCGCGATCGCGATGAAGTGTTCATGACCCTGCGATACACGTTCTAAGACCCAGCTCCCTCGGGCGGGAGCCCCGTCAGTCGAGGCAATGTCAGTGTCCGCGGTTGAGAGAACTCGTCGAGGTCATCCGTTTGATTGCCGACGCGTCAAAGGGCACGGATTTCAGTTCATGGGATTCCCTCAGCCACCCACCACGCCCGGCGAGCGCGTTGACGAAGCTGGCCGCCACGGGTTCGAAGACCAGGCTGGGGGAGTCGCCGGGCCAGCGCGGCTTGTCGGATCGATCTCCCGCGAAGCGATGGACGAGGATGCCGACCTCGACCAGTCGCCGCTTCCCGGTTCGGGTGATCCAGTAGAGGGGCTGAAGGGTCTGGTAGTCGATATAGATCGTGAGGCTTCGAATGGTTTCCGAGCTCTGGCGCAGAAGCCCTTCGATGACCACGGCGTGGCGAACGTCCCAGCGATCCGAGGCGACGGAGAGCCCGCTGGCCCCGTAGTTGCGGCCTTCAACGGAGGGCCACCCCGGCCGGATCGTATTGATCGGAGCGATGACGGCCTGCTCGCCCCGAAGCCTCCAGCGGTAGGCGTTGGGGCGTAGGTAGAGCCCGGTTAGCCCGGCTCTGGCATTTTCGGTGACCGCCAGCGAAGGGCCGGCGCCTGGATTGATCGAACCCCCACCCAGGGCCAGGCCACCTCCACCCTGGCTCTGGTCGGCAACGCTGTAGCGGGGCATGAAAGCGCCATCGACCCAGGGCGTCCCCGAGCGTCGAGACTTTCGAAGACTTGGGACGTAGACAAAGATGTCGTCGGGTCTATTCCAAGCCTGCTCGCTCGCGATGGTTCGAAGCTGGCGCCAGGCGAGTTCCCGGGCGCCAAAGGGGGCTACGAACTTGCCGCCCGTCGCCCAGAGCAGGCTCCCGGTACCCGGGCTGCGGTAGTCGTTATCGGCTTGATCCGCGCGGCCGGCTGCTTGGAAGGCGAAGAAATCCCCCCTGTAGCGCATGATCGAACCCATGCGGTTCGGAAAGTCTGTGATCCTGAAGCGCCCCGCGTAGCCTGCCCCGCGGAAGCGCTTCTCGAGATTCCAGGCCCACTTGGCCGCCGCGACCTCGCTCTGGGGGTCGATGGAGTCCGGGGGGAACGGGACCCCGGCGACGTAATTTTCGAGATTGCCCTGCTTGTCGAGAGAGACTTGGCCGGAGAATTTGCGCGTCGCCTCGGAGTAGAAGGCGGGGACGGGGTAGCGCCGTTGGCACGGGCCGATCTCCAAGGACATTCCCTCGAAGAAGAAGCGCTCACGGTGGCGCCAGATGGCTGCTGGTAGCAGGCTTTGAAGAGCAAGCAGGCCCTCGGCACTGATCCGCATGCCCTCCTTGATGACGAGGGGGGTCGCATCGGTGGCTGGCTCAGCCCCAGAGGGTGTGGCCGAGATCGCCGGGCACTCACCCTCTTCGGGCGGGGCTGCCAGGGCCGGAGCTACGGGGCCGGGGAGAGTCCCGAACAGGAGGGCTAGCCCTAGAGGGATCGCCCATGGGGCCAGTGCTCGTCGCAAATCAGAGTTCGATCGATTCTTCGATCAGCATGACGGGGATGCCGTCTTCTACGGGATAGAGGATCTTGCCGTCCTCGCGTACCAATCCCTCTTGGAGTGCATCCGAGATCGAATCGCCCCCGCGGTTACGCAAGTCGCCAGATTCGATCGCTGCGTTGAGACGGGCAATGAGGTCATTCCCCGCCGCGGCAACGGATTGCCGGGTTTCCGGGCAGACCAGAATTTCGAGGAGTTCTTCGCTGATGGGCATGATCGATCCCCCTTGACCGGAAGCTAGCGCAACATAGCCGATGGATAGTCGAGAATTCGCCGGGCTACGATGAGTTGATTGATTTGCTGGGTGCCCTCGAAAATGTCGTTGATCTTCGCATCGCGAAACCATTTTTCGACCAGGATCTTTCGCGAGTAGCCCACGGGGCCCAGCAATTCGACGGCTTTCTGGCAGATTTTGGTGACGGCCAGCCCCGCCTTGGCCTTCGCCATGGAAGCCTCGAGGTTGTTGGGCTTGCCCGTGTTCATCATCCAGGCTGCCTTCCATGTGAGCAGTCTCGCGGCTTGCAAGTCTGCTTCCATTTCGATGACATCGCGCTCGAAGGCCGTGAGTTCCCGGGGCGGTGCGTCGTAGCGGATCGGAACTCCCTGGCGCTCGAATTCCTCTTTGAGGAAATCCAGCGAGGCTCGGCCGACCCCGACCGCCATGGCGGCGACGATGGGGCGGCTGGCGTCGAAGGTGGCCATGGCCCCTTTGAATCCCTTATCGCCGGTCTTCTTGGCGGATTTCTTTTGAACATCGGGGTTGCCCAGCAGGTGATCCTTGGGAATTCGACAATTTTCGAAACGAAGTGTCGCCGTGTCGGAAGCCCTGATCCCCATCTTCTTTTCGCAGCCGATCAGTTCCATGCCTGGTGTATTGGCGGGAACCACGAATGACTTGATGCCCCCACGGCCAGCGCTCTTGTCCACGGTGGCCCAGACCACGGTGAGCCCTCCGTCAATGGTCGAAGCCTGGGCTCCTGCGGTGCAGAAAATTTTGGTCCCGTTGAGAATCCATTCCTCGGTTTCCGCGTCGAAATCAGCCGTGGTTTCGATGGCGGAGGCATCGGAACCCGCCGAGGACTCGGTGATGGCCATGGCGCCCCAGATCGGGTGGCCATCCTCACGGAAGGGGCCGAGGAAGCGCTGCTGTTGTTCGGGGGTTCCCGCAGCGCCCACGGCGGAGCCGCCCAGGGCAGGGGTCGGCATACGGAGGTAGAGGCCGCAATCGCCCCAGCAGATTTCTTCGGCCTGGATGCAGATGGTCACGAAACCGTCCGTGGCCTCGGCGATATCGACGGGCGCACCCTTGCGCCCCTCGTTCCACCAATGGTCCACCCACTCCACGGGCAGGGCGTGTTCCTCTTCGTCGTATTTCCGCGAGATCGGGCGCATCACCTCCCGGGCCATCTTGTTGTAGTGCTCGACGGAGATTTGGCTGTTTTTGGTGAGGTCGAACGAGATCGTCATTTTTTCTCCTGGGCGCCTTGCGGGGGCAGTCGGCGTTTCAGACCAGAGTGAGGGCTTCGAAGCTGCTGATGAACCCACCTGCATTGCGGAGGTACATCTCGGGCAGGTAGTCACGGATAAAACCGTGGCCCCCGAAGATTTGGACGGCGTCGTCCGCGACTTTCAAGGCGACGCGCCGTGCCTGGCTGTAGGCCAATGTGGCGAGTCGGCCGGCGGGCTTGCCTTGGTCGAGGGCGTAAGCCGCTTCCCAGGCGAGAAGGCGGGCACCGTCGATTTCGATGGCCATGTCGGCGATCTTAAAAGCGATCGCTTGGCGCGTGGCGATAGGCGCCCCGAAAGTCTCTCTTTCCTTTGCGTAGTCCCGGGCCACCTCGAGGCCCGCTCGGCTCATGCCGACGGCACAGGCGGCGAGGCCAACCCGGCCACGGTCTATGATCTCTTCGAGGCCCGGGCCCTCTTGGCCGCCGAGCCGGGCATGGGCGGGAACCTCGACTCCGGCCAGGGTGATCTCCGCCAGAGGGAGGGCCTGAGTGCCGAGATTTTTTTCCATTTCAGCTTCGAGACCTGCGGCGTCTCGGGGGACGAGAAAGCCCCGGGTTGTTCCCTCTTCCTCAGCGAAGACGAGAACATCGGTGCCGCCGTCGAGCCACGGCACCTGACACTTGACGCCTTCGATGCGATAGACGTCTCCTTCTCGGTGGGCCTTGGTCTGGGGCCTGTAGATATCCGAGTCGAAGCGCGGTTCGACGGCGGCGAGGGCGCCGGGAACGAATTGAGTGCCGGTCAGGCTGGGAAGGATCCTCGCCTTTTGTTCCTCATCACCCAGGCGCGCCACGGGAATCGCGAGCAGGGAGGGGGAGAGAATTCCGAGCGCGGTGGAGAGGTCGCCCCAGGCCAACTCCTCGGCAATCAGGCAGCCGAGGACGGCACTGGGCTCGCCGCCTCCCCCGTATTTTTCGGGGATTCCGTTTGTGACCAGGCCGAGTTCGTGAGCGCTCGCGAGGACAGCCGAGGAGAGTTCCCCCTTCTCTTCACAGTCCCGGGCTACGGGCCTGATCTCGTTCTCCGCGAACTGGTGCACGGTTTCGACGATGAGTGCCTCTTCTTCGCTGGGTTCGAAGTCAATCATTTCTAGATTCGCTCCAAGATGGTGGCTGTCCCCATGCCGCCGCCGATGCACATGGTGACAAGTCCAGTGGTTTGGTCTCTCCGCTCGAGTTCGTCGAGGAGGGTGCCGATCAGCATGGCCCCGGTGGCGCCCAGGGGGTGCCCCAGCGCGATGGCTCCACCGTTGACGTTGACCTTCTCGTGATCCATCCCGATATCCCTCATGGTTTTCAGGGGGACGGTTGCGAATGCCTCGTTGATCTCGATGAGGTCGATGTCGTCAATTTTCATCCCCGCTTTTTTCATGCAGCGGGCCGTGGCGGGGGAGGGCGCGGTCAGCATGATGATCGGTTCTGCGGCGGCGGTGGCGGTCTGTAGGATCCGTGCGCGTGGTTTGAGCCCTCTGGCCCGGGCGTAGTCGGGAGAGGCGATCAGGATCGCGCTGGCGCCATCGACGATACCTGAAGAGTTGGCCGCGGTATGGACGTGTTCGATGGACTTGGCCTCGGGGTAGCGGGAGAGAACTTTTTCGTCCATCGAAAGGCTTGCGCCCTTGTTGAGGTAGCTGCCCATGGCCTCAAAGGAAGGGGGGAGTTTGCCAAGGCTCTCCGCCGTGCTTCCGGGGCGCGGGAATTCGTCGACGTTCAGTACGACCTTTCCCTCGTTGTTCTTGATGGGGACGAGGCTGCCGTCGAAGTGTCCCTCCCGCTGGGCAACTTCGCAGCGTCTCTGGCTCTCGGCGGCATAAGCATCGAGTTCCTCGCGGCCAAAGCCCTCGAGGGTGGCGATCAGGTCTGCTGAGATGCCCTGGGGAACCATGGGGTGTATCTGGTTGAGATGGTCGTTGTGGCCGTACATGCCGGATTTATCGCTGCCCATCGGAACCCGGGACATGGATTCGACACCTCCGCCGACAACGAGGTCCTGCTGGCCCGACATGACGCCCATCGCGGCGAAGTTGACGGCCTGCTGGCCGGAACCACAGAAGCGGTTGAGGGTGACACCGGTGGCACCGTCCTCGGGCCAGCCCGCATCGAGCACCGACATTCTCGCGATACACGCCCCCTGCTCGGCGACGCTGGTGACACAGCCCGCGACGACATCCTCGACATCACCGGGTTCGAGGTCGACCCGGGCTTCGAGGGCGTTGAGGCATTGCGCCAGGAGTCTCTGGGGGTGCACGCTGGAGAGGCTTCCCGTCTCCTTCTTGCCTCTTCCTCGGGGTGTGCGCACGGCATCGATGATCCAGGCTTCGGGCATTCTCGGGGGGTCCCTTCTGTTTCGGATCTCACACC
Organism: Myxococcota bacterium; assembly: GCA_028823175.1. Lineage (GTDB taxonomy): Bacteria > Myxococcota_A > UBA9160 > UBA9160 > UBA4427 > JAZXM01. Next base: position 16,814 of record JAPKBZ010000038.1, on the reverse strand, counting down.
CCGTCGCGGCCAAGGCGGACCGGGCGGTCGGGTTGTTGGGCGGGGGCTTCGATGGTGACTGGCGTCGGGTGGCTGAATTTGGCTCGAAGGGCCTTGGCCCGGTGGTCTTCTCGATCCGGGGCAACTAAACCCGAGCGGCCGGATTCTACCAGCAAGGCTGCAACGCTGCATTGAGCCCCTCGGGTCCCAGGCGGAGCGACGGCTGATTCCGAATTCAGCGCCGGGTCGCGGATTCGACGGGCCGGGCACGCGGCCGGCGTGGATGCAACCATTCGATGCGTTGGAGTGGGGCTGGGTGCGCCCCAAACTGCCCCCTGCGCACGCTTGACGCGGCCGATTGGTCGTTGTAATCAACTGGGCGCCGTCGCAGGGTTTTTCGGTTTTCCCGAGTTGCGTCGGAACCGTTTCAATCGCGCGACCGGGCACTTCGTGGACTTCCTGAGAGGCGAGCGGGTCGAGTCGACCGCTGGGACCTACGGAAATTCGGGGGCCAGGTTGCAAGTGAGCGTCTGTCACTCGTGGAAACTGCCGGCTCGGGTCGGGCGGTTGCACGCGACGGACTTGCAGGGACAACCCATTCGCGCATGAGCCTGATTCAAAAACACGCCCCCGATGCGATGCCGCCCCCCAGTGCCTCTTCCGCGGCGTTCCTGATCGGCTGTCCTGGTGCTTCTGTAGGCAATTCACCTCGCTTGGCCGTCGAGGCGCGGAGGTTCGCTGCGAGTGGCCGACCGCTGGCCCTTGCTGCCCGCCTGGCGCTTCTCCTTGTACTCGTATGGGCATTACCCATCAGTGCATCGGATCCCCATGCTGCCGAGGAGGAGCCGAGTGCCCCCCTCGCCACCGGCGAGATCCTGGTCGCGGGGAGCGTTTGCGAAGCCCACGAATTGCGGGCACAGGCCACCGAGGACGCGAGTCTGGTGATTGAAATTCCGGCCGCGTTTGCTGGAAAGTGGCCATCGCGAAGCGCCTGCGAGAGCGCTCGCCTTGCATGGGATCCCGAGGCGCCGGGCCCCATCCAACCGATTCCCTTCAGCCATAAGCACCACGCCGGCGAGTTTGAGATCGACTGCCAGTATTGTCATTCCGGCACCGATCGTTCCCCCGCGGCGGGCGTGCCCTCGGTGGAACTCTGCATGGGCTGCCATGCCCAATTTCCGAAGGCCTACGACGAGATCGAGGGCATCCGGATTCTCAAGCAGCACTGGGAGGAGCGGCGGCCCATCGAGTGGATACAGATCCACCGCCTGCCCGAACACGTGCAGTTCCGCCACAACCGGCACATTCAGGCGGGCGTGGAGTGCCAGAGCTGCCACGGTCCGGTCGAGGAACTCGACAAGCTCTACCTCGTGCCCGACGAACACTGGAAATACGGCGTGCCGATACAGAAGATGGAAATGGGCTGGTGCCTCAATTGCCACAACGACAATGACGGCCAGGCATCCGTCGACTGCACGCGCTGTCACTACTAGCTCAACAAAAACTAACTCAATAAAACAAATACTTACGGCCTCTTTGCGCAGTCGCCGGAGCATCGAACGGAACCCAAGAATGGCAGTCAGGAACAGGAAGTAGACATGTCCGAACTCGATCGTCGTGATTTCCTGAAGTTGGTGGGGGTCGGCGCGGGCGCCGCCGCCACCGCCTGCGCGGAACCCGTGGAAAAGCTGATTCCCTACGTGGAGCAGCCGGAGTCCATCACCCCGGGCATCGCGGTTTGGTACGCATCGACGTGTACCGAATGTCCCGCCGCCTGTGGGCTTTACGTCAGGACCCGTGAGGGGCGCCCCATAAAGCTCGAGGGCAACCCGGATCACCCGATCAATCAGGGCAAGCTCTGTGCCCGAGGGCAGGCCAGCCTGGGCCGTACCTATCTCCCCGATCGTTATCCGCAGCCGATGCTCCGGGGGGCCGGCGGTGAGCTCGAGGCGGCGACCTGGGAGGACGCCACAGCCCAGTTGCAGGCCGGCCTCGGAGGGGGCAACGGAAGCACGGTGGTTCTCGGGGGTCATGTGGGGCCGAGCCTGGGCGGGGTCATCGACGCGTTCGCGGCAGCGGCCGGCGCTCAGCGTATCGTCTACGAACCCTTTGCCTACGAAGCCCTGCGTTCCGGAACCCATGCGGTCTTTGGCGTGGCTACCCTACCGATCTTCGATCTCGGCCAGGCCGATCTGATTGTCGACCTGGGCTCTGATTTTCTCTCTAGCGGCCTGTCTCCAACGGAGAATGCCCGGCAATACGCCGATGCCCGAGACGTAAAGAAGCACAAGTCGGGTGGAACCCGGATGATCGCGTTCAGCCCCCGGTTGAACCTCACGACTTCGAGCGCGGATCAGTGGCTTCCGTCCCGGGCGGGCAGCGAGTCGGCCATTGCCTTCGCGATCGCGCAAGCCGTGGTCGAGGCCAAGGGCGCGCCGGCAGGCTCCGACGCCGCTGGCATCCAGGCGTTCGTTGCCGGCGGCAACCTCTCTAAGGCGGCCACAGAAGCCGGCCTTGAGGCCAGTGAACTCGCAGCGGTCGTGGAAGCAGTTCTTCACGCCAAGAACCCACTGATTCTGCCCCCCGGCGTCGCATCGACGGGTTCGAACGCGACATCGACGGCGGCGGCGGTGATGCTCTCTAATGCGCTGCTGGGTGCGGTGGGAACTTCGGTTTCGATTCCTCCGGTGGAGGCTTCTGCGCCTGTGGGTCTGGCGGAGATCAAGGCGCTCGTCGCGGATATGAACGCGGGCAAGGTCAAGGCTCTACTCATTCACGACAGCAATCCCGCCTATTCCCTGCCCGCTGAGATCGGATTCGTTGAGGCACTCGGAAAGGTCGCGACTGTGGTGTCCTTCGCTTCGTCGAAGGATGAAACCGCAGAGTTGGCCAGCCTCGTTCTGCCCGATCACACTTCGATGGAATCCTGGGGTGACCGGGCGCCGCGACCGGGCGTTCGCTCGATCGTCCAGCCTACGGTTCGCCCTCTGCTCGATACCCAGGCGATCGGGGACACGCTTCTCGAGGCCGGCCGTGCCCTGGGTGGAGCAATGCCCGAGGGCTCGTTCCGTAGCGTGGTCGAAAATAACTGGTCCGACGTGGACTGGCGCGGAGCGCTCGCCAGAGGCGGTGTGTTTACCGATACAGCGATCGCTCCAGTGGCGATCCAGACCGACTTCTCGGGCCTGGGCATGAAATCACCTTCGATCGGGGGTGATGGCGAGTACACGCTTGTCGCCTTCCCGCATCATTTTCTCGGCGATGGCCGGGGCGCTGCCTTGCCCTGGCTGCAGGAAATTCCCGAGCCGACCACGAAGCTTCAGTGGAACTCCTGGGTCGAAATGAGTTTTACCACCGCCGAAAAACTTGGGGTGGGCTTTGGCGATGTCGTCTCTGTGACGACGCCTGCGGGCAGCATCGAAGGCTCGGTCTTTCCCAGGGGCGGTATTCGCGACGACACCATCGCGATCCCCATTGGTCAGGGTCATAGCGTCGGATTCTATGCCTCCATGGAGGGCGAGGGTGAGCATGGCGGATGGTCGGCCGGCCCCGAAGCGGCAGCGGGTGAGCCTGGCAGGCCCCGAGGCGCGAATGTCATGGCGGTCTTGCCTGCGACTCAGGACGAGTCGGGTGGGCGAGTTTGGTTGTCTACCCGGGCCGAAGTGGCCAAGACGGGCCGCTTTCGGCGTCTTGCGCTCAGCCAGTGGACGGATAATCAGCGCGAGCGAAAACTTGCCCAGGTTGCTTCCCTGGCCCAGATCGCCGGGCACGGAGGCGACGACCATCACGGGGCGCACCATGACGAGCCCCCGCACACGTTCACCGCGGCTTATGACGCGGACCCCGATCAGCCCTACCGCTGGGGCATGGTCATCGACAACGACCGATGCAATGGCTGCAGTGCCTGCGTAGCCTCCTGCTCCATTGAGAATAATGTTCCGGTTGTGGGCGAGGCCCAGGCAATCCAGCGGCGCGATATGGCTTGGATTCGGATCGAGAAATACATTGGGGATGGGAACCAGAAGGGTGGATCAGCAAGGCGACCCGTTCCGGAAAGTGAAAAGTTGGGGGAACTGGACGTTCGCTACATCCCGATGCCCTGCCAGCAATGTGGCGCAGCACCCTGCGAGGCGGTTTGTCCGACCCTTGCGACCTACCACAACAAGGAAGGTCTCAACGGGATGATCTACAACCGCTGTGCCGGTACCCGGTACTGCGCGAATAATTGTGTTTACAAGGTTCGGCGGTTCAATTATTTCGACTACGGGAACGAGAATTTCCCTGGGCTCCTCGGCCTTATGCTCAACCCAGACGTTACGGTGCGCCAGCAGGGTGTCATGGAGAAGTGCAGCTTCTGTGTCCAGCGTATCGAGGGTGCCCGGCAACTCGCGAAGGATGAGGACAGGAGTATTCGAGATGGCGAAGTTCAGACAGCATGCCAGCAAGCCTGTCCCACAAGCGCGATCACTTTCGGAAATTTGAGGGATGAGGGCAGCAAGGTCGTTGCCGAGGCGGATGAGCCCGAGCGTTCCTATCACCTCCTACAAGAACTGAATACCCGGCCAGCAATCACCTACTTGGCGCAAGTGACGCGCGATGAAAATGAGGGCAATCACTGATGGCGCCTCCCGCTACAGCAGTGGCAGACGCTCTGGCATCCCCGGCTAGGCCGCGCGATTCGAGGGCGAATATTGACATCATGGCACCCACGAAGGGTGTTCAGTGGCCGTATTTTCTGGCCCTGGGCGCCGCCGTCCTGGGTGTTCTACAGGCTCTGGTGGTCTTGCTTTACCAGACCTACGTGGGGCTTGGGGTCGCGGGCTACCAGCAACCCGTCTTCTGGGGCCTTTATATCGTCACTTTCGTCTTCTGGATCGGGATTGGTCATGCCGGGACCCTGATCTCGGCCATCCTATTCCTTTTTCGGGCCAAGTGGCGGAACGCGGTGAATCGAGGCGCCGAGGCGCTGACGGTCTTTGCGGTCATCACGGCTGCGCTCTTCCCGATTCTCCACCTCGGCCGTATCTGGAAGCTCTATTACCTGATTCCTTACCCCAATCAGCGGTCGCTCTGGGTGAACTTCAAGAGCCCACTCCTTTGGGATGTGTTTGCGATCAGTACCTACGCATCGATTTCGGTGATCTTCTTCTATATCGGCCTGATTCCGGACATCGCCATCGCTCGGGACCGGGCAACCGGTGTCAAGAAGGCGATCTACACCGTGCTGGCCCTGGGCTGGCAGGGCACGGGACCCCAGTGGAAAGCCCATAGCCGCTCGGTTCTGCATCTCTCGGGTTTGGCTACGCCTTTGGTGCTCTCGGTTCACTCCGTGGTTTCTTGGGACTTTGCTATGTCCATCGTGCCGGGCTGGCACGCCACGATCTTCGCTCCTTATTTCGTGGCGGGTGCGGTTTTTGGCGGCTTCGCGATGGTGATCAACATCATGATTCCGGTGCGTCGTATTTTCCGGCTCGAGCGTTACCTGACCGACTACCACTTTGAAAACATGTCACGGTTCATCTTGTTGACGTCTACTATCTGCGGGTACGCCTACGCTGCGGAGTACTTCATCGCTTGGTACAGCGGAGTCGAGTTCGAACAGTCCTCGTTCTGGCTGCGGGCGTTCGGCCCATATTGGCTCTCGACTTGGTGCATGATCACGTTCAATGTGATCCTTCCACAGCTCTTATGGATCAAGAGGCTAAGGACGAATTTGCCCTTCCTCTTCGGCCTGTGTTTTTTCATCAACATTGGTATGTGGTTCGAGCGCTACGTGATCATCATCACCTCCTTGTCGCGCGAGTACATCACGGGTTCATGGGGCCTCTACGTCATCAGCCCCGTGGAATTGTCGGTCCTTGCCGGTAGTTTCTGCTGGTTCAGCATGTGGTTCCTTCTCTTCCTCAAGGTATTCCCAGTCATCGCGATTACCGAGGTGAAGGAACTCGAGATTCATGCGCGGGATCATGGAGGTGCACACTGATGCCGACCCTAGTCAGCGTATTCGATTTTCCGAGCAACACGGCCGCAGCGGTTCGCAAGCTCAAGGACAGAGGGTTTGACGACCTCACGACCTATTCCCCGGCTCCTTTCGAGGAACTTGAAGAAGCCGAGGATCCCAAGCCCAGTAAAGTCAGGCGTTTCACCCTGGTGGGTGCATTGAGTGGGGTCTTCCTGGGATTTCTGATGCAGATCTGGATGTCCTTGGAGTGGCCGATCAAGATCGCAGGCAAGAATTTTGCGTCGATTCCCCCCTTCTGGATCGTCGGCTTCGAATTGACGATCCTGCTCGGCGGCTTCTTCACGCTCTTCGGCCTGTTGATCGTGGGCGGGCTCTACCCCAAGAGATTGGACAAGCACTACAACCTGCGCTTTTCCGCCGAAGAATTCGGTGTCGTAGTGACTTGTGAAGAGCGAGATGTGGCCGAGGTAGAAGCTCTTCTTCGCGGAGAATCGGCAAAGGAGGTGACCCTTGCCGATTCGTGAGTACCAGAGACGACGGAAAAATTTTGCGCTGCCCGGCTTGATTTGCGCCGCCGCGATTTTTTCCGTGGGTTGCTGGGAGCAGGTTTCCCCCGATTGGTTTCCCCAGATGAAGCGTCAGGCCGCGGTTCAGGCCTATGAGATCAACACATTCTTCGGCAACGGTGAGGGGCTGTCTCCGCCCGAGGGCACCGTACCCGTAGGGGATCCCTATCCCGACGTGGCGAATATGCCCATCATGGAGCAGGAGCAGTTGCAGAATCCTGTCTCGGCGAATCTGGCTTCCCTGAAGAATGGCGAAAAGCTCTTTCAGCGATACTGCTCGACCTGTCATGGTCCCGAGGGCAAGGGGGACGGACCGGTCGCAGGCCCGCCCTTCGGAACTGGGCCCCTGGGCCTGGTGCTGCCCGTGGGTGGCCCGTCCAGCGTTGCCAAGGTCTTCAGTGACGGACACATCTACACGACCATGACTTTGGGCCGTGGTCGCATGCCCAGCTACCGGCGAATCCTGCCGCAGCATCGCTGGGATATCGTCAACTATATCCGCGACCTGAACGGTCAGGGAGGTCGCCAGTGAGTTCGCAAGCCCCCGCAGCCGAAAAGGCCAACTCCGTCGGCCTGCCCAAGCCGCTGGCTCTCACGAGCCTTGCGCTGCTGGTTTTGGGCGTGCTCGCCTTCGTGGCGGGGCTGATCAAGGATCCCCAGTCCACCTGGCTCGCCTTCCAGAGCAATTTCATTTTCACGACCATGCTCGCGTGTGCGGGGCTGACCCTCGCGGCGATCTACACGATCATCGATGCGAGATGGTGTGGTCCCTACCGCCGTTTCGCTGAGGGCCTGGCTGCCTGGATTCCTTTTGCTTTTCTCATGGGCATCATCGGCGTTTTTGGAGGTCCCTACCTCTTTGAGTGGTACGACGCGCCGATGCATGGGAAGGAGGCCTGGCTCAATCCGACCCGGGTCTACTCGACGGATCTCTTCCTTCTGGGAGCGATGTCGCTTCTCGCAATTGGTTTTTTGAAGGCTTCAACCCGCCCGACCCTCCACGAACTGGCAGAGAGCGGAGAGGGGCTCCCCGGTCGGCTCGCCCAGAAATGGACGGCCGGTTGGCAGGGGGATGAAGTCGAGAGGGCGCTTGCTAAGCAGCGGACCGAGCGACTGGCACCGGTGATTTGTCTGGTTTTCGGCGTTGGCTTCTCGCTCTTCAATTTCGACCAGGTGATGTCCATGGAGCAGGCCTGGTACTCGAATCTTTTTGGGGCGTACGTTTGCTGGGGAGGGATCCTCTCGGCGGTCGCTGCCTCGACCCTCTTGGGGGTTCTGCACCGGGACTCGCCGGGATTCGAGGGCCTGATCACCGAATCGCGGATGCATGATATTGGGAAGCTGCTCTTCGGCTTCTCGACTTTCTGGATGTACTTGCTCTGGTCTCAGTACCTCGTGATCTACTACGGCAACCTGCCCGAAGAAACATTTTTCTTGCGCGACCGCCTCGGACCGCAGTTCTTGGTGGACAAGGGCTACACCGAACAGGCTTTTGCAATGTCCTGGGGTTCTTGGGATTTCCAGTGGTCTCGCCTGAAGGAGGGCTACGGTTGGGTCTCGATGGTGGTTTGGGGCTGCTGCTGGTTGGTGCCCTTCTGGGTCCTGATGGGGCAGAGGCCCAAGAAGACGTCGTGGATCGTCGGGCCCGTGTCCTTCACCGTACTGCTGGGACTCTGGGTGGAGCGAAACCTTCTGATCTGGCCGTCGGTGGTGAAAGACGATATGACGGCGTTCGTGGGGCTGATTCCGATTTGTATCGGGCTTGGCTTCGTGGGTGCCTTCGTGCTCGTTTTCCTCTTCTACTCGAAGGTTTTTCCCTCGCTGTCCACAGCGAGGAAGTCCTGAGCGCATTGGGAAGGTCTCGAGGGGCCGACTCAGTGCCCACTCTCTAGGTGCTCCCTGACCCGCCCGGGAGCGATGAAGGCCCCTGGCCCGGTTCGGCGCCCGAACGCGTCGGACCCGTTCGCTTCGGTGAGAGCAGATTTTTCGTGGAGCCCGGCACGGGGCTCTTTAATCGGCGTGAGCGCTCGGTCCGCTATGCGGACATAACGCACTGTGCCTCGGCGCGTTGGGGCTACGCAATGGGAACGACGCGTGCCCTCGTCTTCCTGCGGCAGTCCCAATTTGAGTCTGCCGAGGCGTTCGGTCAACTCGATCGCGAACTCAAGAAGCGGGTCGCGGCGCAGCCCGGGGGAGAGGCCCAACTCGCCGGGATTGCTCGGATCGACCAGAGAGCCAAGCTGCGATCGAGGCATTGGGCCATCTATGGCTTTCTCTTCCTTTGCGTCCTCGCACAATTCCTTCAGCTGAACGACCCCGCGATTGACCGGCTAGGCAGTTTGATGCCGCCTCTGGTCAGCCAGGGCGAGGTCTGGCGGATCCTGATTTCGAACTTTCTTCACGACACTTCGCTCTTCCCCCTGCACCTTGCCTTGAACGCGATCTGTATCTTTTCGTTTGGGATTCTGGTCGAGAGAAGTCTGGGCAGCGCGCAGACCGTCGTTGTCATGGCGATCTCGGGAGTGGCGGCCATGTGGGCCGCTTCGATGGCTGGACACACAGAGGTGATCGGGGGTTCGGGGGTGGCCGCCGGGTTGGTGGGGGCCACACTTTGCCTCGAATTCAACGCGAACCGCTTTCTGCCCGTCTGGTCGCGCATCCCCCGCCGACTCTTCATCGGGGCCTTGGTCGCTCAGGGCATGGTCGATATCGTGATTCCATTCGTCGCCGGGGCCGCCCATGCCGGAGGGTTCGTGGCGGGGTACCTGGTCACCCGGCGCATGGTCGACCCGGAACGTGGTCTTCGGCTCTCCGGACCGGGGACTCGCCGCCTGGCTGCTCTCGCGGTCCTGCTCCTGGCGATTTCCGTATTTTCGATGTTGCCCCTGGTCGCGCGCGATCCCGAGGCGATGGAACGCCACGGAATTCGGGTTCTCCAGATGCAGGAGGCTTGGCCGGGGCTCGATAACGAGACCGCGTGGCGCATGTTGACCGAATCTCAGCCCAGAGAAGCCGGGGTGGAGGTGGCGGTGCTGCTGGCGCTGAGAGCCGCTCAAGGGAGTTTCTGGCGCGATCCCAATGTCCTGGACACCCTGGCTGAGTCCCTCTTTGCAGCGGGGGATATCCCTGGCGCGGCCCAGGTCATCGAAGAGGCGATTTTCCTGAGCCGGGGGCACCGCTATTTCATGGAGCAGCGAGACCGCTTCCTGGGATTTCGGGATCCCGAGGATCGCCCCGAGCCGCCCGAGGAAGGGTGGTGGCGCCAGTCCTCCCCGGGTTCGGAAGAGCCGGGGAGCGAGAGCGAACCGTCGCTCCCCATCGAGCCCGCGGCGCCAGGCGAATCGGCCTGGATCTAGTCATCATCGGTCATCGGTCATCGGTCATCGGCCACTCGCTTTAGGGTGTTAATTCGTCGCCGTCCTCGGGGATCCAGATGGTTCCATCGTAGCTCTGACTCACGATGATCTTGACCTGGAAGTTGTAGAAGGGGGGCGGCCTCATGCGGATCAGGGCGAGCTGCCGAGCCCGGGCATCCGTCGCCAGGCTGCCAACATGTTCGATCGAGGTGTGAAATTCAGCCTCCCGGATCAGCCGCTCGGGGTCCGCGATGACGCCCGCATCCTCTATATCTTCGGGAGGCGGCACGAAGACCGCTTCATGAACCAGGAGGTCGGTGTCGCGAGCGAATTCGACAAGGGCCTCGGGCGCCCAGCCAGCTCCAGAGACGACGACCGACCGTTTTCCGCGCTCGAAACGCCAGGCCAGCGTGGCGAGGGGACCACCGGGGAGGGCTCCCGCTCTCAAACGGACGCCATCGATTTCTTCGGTGTAGCCATCGCCGACCTCCTCCACCCGAACCCGGTCGCCGGCGGCGGAGAGAGGAAGCGCGCGTCCCAGGGCCTGGGCCCCTGCGGCATGAGCCGCCAGCAATCCCTCGATGAGCGCCACACTTCCGGCGGGACCCAGAACCCGGATCGGTTCTTCGCGATCCTCGAGCCAACCCGTGTAAATGAGGTCGTCGAGGCCCACGGTGTTGACGGGCAATACGTTGGAGAGCAGGATCAGCCGAGGCTGCTTGACGGGGATCAATGACTTGCGCAGGGCCTCACTGAGCCCGCGGCCCGCATCGACGAGAACAATATTGTTTCCCCAAGCGAGGGCGGTAGACGGGCCGAGTCTTTCGGGGTTTTCATAATCGCTCCCCGTCCCCACGGCGACGACGGTGAGAGAGGGAAAATGACGTTCCTCGAGGGGGCCCACCAGAGCACCCAGCTCGGCGGCGCGCAAGACGACGAAGGAAGCGGACCACGCGATGACGATCACTGCCATTAGGCCAAATATGAGAACGAGTCGAAGATTCATCCGGTAAAGACCACCGTTCGGTTGTTGTGAACGAAGATGCGACTTTCGAGATGAAGACGCACGGCGCGTGAGAGAACTGTTCGCTCTACGTCTTTGCCGAGGCGAACCAGATCGGCGACCGATTCACGATGGCTGACGTGGATGACGTCCTGCTCGATAATAGGTCCCTCGTCGAGATCGCCTGTTGCGTAGTGAGCAGTGGCACCGATGAGTTTTACGCCTCGGTCGAAAGCCTGATGGTAGGGGCGCCCCCCGGCAAAGGCAGGAAGGAAGGAGTGATGGATGTTGATGATCCGCTCCTTGAACTGGCCGATGAAATTTTCAGTCAAGATTTGCATGTAGCGAGCCATGACGACAAGGTCGACCTCGTTCTCCGCGAGAACCTCGAGCTCTCTGGCCTCGACCTCTGCCTTATTCTTCGAGTCGATGGGGAAGACCTGAAAGGGCACCCCGAACTGCTCGGCCACCGGCCGAAGGCTCTCGTGGTTGCTGACGATCAGCGGGATCTCGCAAAGCAGTTCGCCCGAGCGGTGCCGAAGAAGAAGATCATAGAGGCAGTGGTCCGTCTTCGAAACGAAGATGGCCATGCGCATGGGCCTCTCCTCGAATCGAAGTTGCCATTTCATGCCGTAGCGAGCGCCAACGGCTCGGACGGTGGCCAGTAGCCTGCTTTCGGCGGCTTCGCGGTCTGGCCCCTCGAGTTCGGGGTCTTCGAAGTGGATACGCTGGAAGAATCGGCCGGCGACGCTATCGGTGTGCTGCTCCGCATGGAAAATATTTGCGCCTTGGTTGTAGAGCGCTTGGGCGAGGGCCGCGACGAGCCCGGGACAATCGTCGCAGGCGACGAGCAAGGTGGCGGTGGAGCTTGGGCTTTCCGAGGCGGACACGCGAGACTCCTTTTGGGGGCACCATATTCATTGACCGTGAGACAGGGGGCCAGCCCTCGTTCGGGAATATTTGACGCCCTGGGGGCAGAGAACGCTGGAAGGAACTCGATCCTTCCGATAAGGTGGTCTCTGAGGGGATCTCACTCATTCCCGAGTTCGGGCTGTGCGTTCATTAGGAGCGCGTGGTGCGGGCGGCCCGGAGGGGCGGACACGGCGCCCACCTCAGCCCGGGAACCAGGCGAGGGAATATGGGGACTCGCCGTTCATCACTATGCCGGCATGGAGGTGAGAATGAATCAACGTAGCACTACGACGAGTGAGGTGGCGGCGACTTAGCGCGCCAAGTATCACCGTCAGTTTTAGGTGCTGCGGGGACGCAAGTTCCCAGCGCCACCGTTCCCGGGATCGCGGATGTCGTAGCCGCTTTGGGGCCTAGGCCCGATCCCGGGATTTTTTTGTGCTCGGGGCGCGCGGGCAGCCACCACAGCCGGTTTAAGGCCCTCCGGGGGGTACAAGCCCTCCCGGGCCGGAGCCATGGAAACCGGGGTCTGCCCGTTGGCCGCTCGGCTCCCCACGCCCCCGGGTGTTCGGGATGTCTCCGCCCCTGTGCCCGTTAGTTCTCGGAGACGCATTGGCCCGGCAGAGCAGCGGCTGCTCCTACATTTTTTACCGACCTTTGTTCGAAGTCGGGAAACCAGTCGGGGCTGCGGGCCGTCCAAAGTTTAGGGGCTGGCCAGGCGAGCGGGTCGAGTGGCCCGCCCCCCGGGGAAAGGCGTAGGGTGGCGGAGTATTCGCGGCATCGGCTCGGCAACTCAAAAAAGAGCTCGGTTCGCAAAGGGATTACGGTGAAGTAGCCCACCCGAGAGAGCTTAGTGGTACCCTCCTTCGGGATTTTGGACGATAGAGTCTTCATAGACCTTTAACTTCTGGACTTCCCGATCTTTTTTCTGCAAGTGAAGCGAAAAGACTACGGTCTCTTGGCTGGCTTGTGCTCGGCTTGGAAAGGTTTTGAGATGCTAGGGAGCGAGAGGTTTTGCCCTCGGAAGGGGAGTTCGCTGTGAGCGCCGAGGGATCGGTGGATGGGGTGCAGAAGAGGCAAAAGAGAACCCCCAGCAGGAAGTTCCAGTCGATCCTGGGGCAACGCGGGAGTTTTATCGGCCCCGCCCAGTGGGTCGTTGCCGCGTTGATCGGCCTGGGTTGGTGGATGCGGGAAGATCGCTGGTTCGTGCCCGATCAGGGGCCGGGGTATATCTTCGGGATCCTCGGCCTGAGTCTGATGACCCTGCTTCTCTTCTATCCGCTGCGCAAACGTCTCAAATTCACACGGGATTGGGGGCGGATTACGGTTTGGTTCGAGGTGCACATGCTCTTCGGGTTGATCGGGCCCCTGGCCATCCTCTACCACGCGAATTTTCGCATGGGATCCCTCAACGCAAATATCGCGCTCATTTGCACCCTCACCGTGGCTTCAAGCGGAATCGCAGGTCGCGTCATCTACCGGCATATTTTCGAGCTGCTTACCGGGCGCCGTAAAACACTGGGGGACATGCGCCAGGGCCTGGAAACAACGCGATCTCGACTCGTTGGAGAGGGCCCCGCCGCCGAGGTCCTCGACGCGCTGAAGGACTTCGAAATTCATATTCTCGGGGATGGATCTCAGGGGGTCTCTGCGGCCAAGAACCTACTTGTCGTCCCTTGGACTTCGCGCGCAGCACGCCGGAAGGCGCTGCGCCTGCTCCGAGCGAGTCGGTCGGATCGAAGTAGGGATGCGACGAGAAGGGCGGAGCGAGCCGTTCGGGCGTACATTGTTGCGGTAAGGTCAGTGGCTGATTTTTCTCTTTACGAGCGGCTCTTTGGTCTGTGGCACGTCGCACACATTCCGCTCGCTTTTCTGCTCTACGCGACGGCTATCGTTCACGTGATGGCCGTCCATATGTATTAGATGCCATCGAGGTCGAGAGATTGAGAGAGAAATACCACGGGGGATTGCGGCGAGTTCTGCTTCTGCTCGCTCCCCTTGTGCTGTCCGGATTAGGCTCGTCGGTTCCCGCCCATGGAGCGGGTATCAAGACCTTGATCATGCCCGGGCCCGTCATCGAGGGACACGCCGACGTCGAAGAGGACTGCGAAAGCTGTCACCTTGTTTTTGATGGCAGTGGACAGAGCGGGCTCTGTCTCGACTGCCATGAGGAGGTGGCTGCCGACGTCAAGGCCGAACAGGGTTTTCACGGCAGGCAGAACCCAGGCTCAGACCCCGACTGTCGAATCTGCCATTCCGAGCACAGGGGCCGAGGCGCTGATATCGTGGGCCTCGCTCCCGAGACCTTCGATCACGACATGACGGATTTTCCTCTGGAGGGGGTTCACCCCTCGGTGGCTTGTACCTCGTGCCACGTCAGCGGCGAGTCGTATCGCGAGGCCCCGGGCCTGTGTATCGACTGCCATCGCGACGACGATCGGCACGACGGACAGTTGGGGGAGGACTGCGCGGATTGCCATGAGTCCAAGGGCTGGGATAGCGCCAGGTTCGATCACGACGAGACCGATTTCCCGCTCCTCGGGGCCCATCTCTCCGCGGATTGTGGCCTTTGTCACCCCGGGGACCGTTACGAGGAAACTCTCAGCGAGTGCAAGGATTGCCACGCCTCCCAGGACTCCCACCGGGGGAAGATGGGGGACGCTTGTGGTGATTGTCACACCACCCAGGAATGGGAGGAGGGCAGTTTCGACCACGACGAGAACACCGATTTCGCGCTCGTCGGGGAGCACTCCGAGGTGGCCTGCAATGACTGCCACTTGAGCAAGGTGACTGGGCTCGCGAAGGACCTCGAACCGTCGTGCGCGGGTTGTCACGCCGTCCAGGATGATCACGATGGGAGCTTCGGTGCGAAATGCGAGGATTGCCACTCCCCGAGAGGGTGGGCCCGCAGTGTTTTCAACCACGAGCGTGAAGCCGATTTTCCCCTGGAGGGTGCCCACGGGGAGCTCTCCTGTACAACGTGCCACCACGGAGTTCTCGGTGAGGAGTCGCTCTCCCGGGAATGTTCCGATTGCCATCGGGAGAGCGATCTGCACGACGGACAACTGGGGACCCGCTGCGATGATTGCCACGGCGCGAAGGCATGGACGAGCGACCTGACCTTTGATCACGATATGACCGCTTTTCCGCTGCTGGGGATGCACGTCATCGCCAGCTGCGGCGAGTGTCATGACGACAAACGCTTTCACGACACCTCGGGAGCTTGCGTCGATTGTCACGCAGAGGACGATGAGCACGACAGAGCCTTGGGAACGGGTTGCGGTGATTGCCACAACCCCAATGCTTGGAGCCTCTGGCGCTTTGATCACGCCCTATCCACCGATTTTCCACTCAAGGGCGCCCATCAGGACCTCGGGTGTCAATCTTGTCATTCCGTAGCGGCGACGGATTCGGTACAGCTTTCGCAGAGTTGTGGAGCGTGCCATTCTCTCGATGATCCCCACCGGGGTGGTTTTGGGGAACGCTGCGAAACCTGTCACGTCGAACGTTCTTGGGAGGACGTTCGGATGCCGCGCTGAGGAGGCCAATATGGTTGTTCTGACTCATTGCCATCGGGTTTTGCGGCGAGGGCCTAGTTTTCGCCTTGCGCTGCCGGTGGCCTTTATGGCTTTTATCGTGCTGCTCCCCTTCGTATCCGTACGGGCCGCTGAACTCGTCAAATTCAGGGTTGGGGCTCATAAGGGCTACGTCCGGGTCGTTTTCGAGCTCGACGAGAAGGCGTCCTACAAAGTGAAACGCGCGGGCAGCGGGAACGAGGTGCTTGTTTCCTTCGAAGCCAGCGCGTCTCCCCGGACCATCCGATCTCCTGAACCTCCTGTGGGCGAGATCAGTGTCTCTTCTGCGGGCCCGGGTGCTTCTCAGGCTCGCATCGAGATCAACCAGCCCGGAGTCAGGATGAAGGAGATGGTGCTTCTCGATCCGCCTCGGATCGTTCTGGATTTCCGGGCACCCAAAAAACCGGCCAAGAAGGAGGCGGTCGCCGCCGCCCCGATTGTCGCCGCCCCGATTGCCGCCGCCCTGATTGCGGCGCCGGCCCAACCCTCGGAGCAGGAACCCGAGCCCGCCGCTTCGGCATGGCCGGTTTCGGGTCCCGGGAAGACCGAAGGGGCGTTGGCTCCACTGGTCGAATCCGAAGCCGGAGCCGAAATCCTTCCCCCGGGCGCGGCCTCACTAGGAATCGCTGATTCCGCGGCGGACTTCGACCATTTCCGAACGCGTTTTCCCCTAACCGGCGGCCACGAGCGGGTGGCCTGCGAGAACTGCCACGTGGCGGGCCTCTTTGAGGGCACGCCCACCCGCTGTTCCACCTGCCACGACGGCAGCGGAATTCGCAGCGATTCTGGCCGGAGCCCATCCCATATCCGGAGCACAAACCAGTGCGAGGATTGTCACCTTCAGGCTGCCTGGATTCCCTCCCGAATCGATCATGCGGCGGTCCTCGGCAGTTGTGTCGACTGCCATAATGGGGTTGAGGCCATGGGCAAATCCGTGGGGCACCCTCAGTCCTCCTCAGTTTGCGAGGATTGCCACCGGTCGCTGACCTGGGCCGGAGCAGGCTTCAACCATGAAGGCGTTACGGGGATTTGTTCGACCTGTCATAATGGGGCCGACGCGACAGGAAAGTCTCCCGGTCATATCGTGACGACCGCTTCCTGCGATACATGCCATGAAGCTGGGGTGTCTTGGTCGGTCGTGCGATTCGATCATTCAGGGATCACCGAACCCTGCGCCAATTGTCATAATGGAATCCAGGCGACGGGAAAGCCGCCTGGCCACGTGGCGACTACGAGTCCCTGTGATGCGTGCCACTCAGCGGGCACATCATGGCTCAACGTCCAGTTCGACCATTCCGGAGTTACAGGGACCTGCGAGAGTTGCCACAACGGAGCCGATGCTACCGGGAAGCCTTCTGGTCATATTGCTACGACCAGCGCTTGTGATACCTGCCATTCAGCGGGGACTTCCTGGCTGAATATCGATTTCGATCATTCCGGAGTTACAGGCCCCTGCGCGAGTTG
>JAPKBZ010000037.1 GCA_028823175.1 Myxococcota bacterium | reverse complement strand
GAACTCGATATCTGGCTCGATCCCTCGGGCGGACTCTTCGCCGATCCCTTTGGGCACGACGCTGCACAAGCCCTGGCCCCCTTATTGACTCCCGGGCTCGCGCTCGGGCCATACTTTGATCCCGACGACTTGATGCTCAAACCCGGCCTCAAGGTCTTTCATATCCAGGACATCGACTTTCGCAGCAGTTGCCTTCAATTCAAGGACTGCTTGGCAGAGATCGCCGCGTGGTCCAACGCAGACCCCACCCACCTTCCTATTCTGGTCCTGCTGGAACTCAAGCAAGACGCATTCGACCCAAGTTTGCTGGAGCCCTTGAATGATGCTTTGGCCAAGGACTACGCCTTTGCAATTCCCTACACCTGGACCCTGCCCGATCTACTCGCCCTCGAGAATAATATCCGCGCGGCCTTCCACGACACCCGGATGATTCAACCCAACGACGTCCGCAAGGGGTACCCCTCGCTGATCGAGGGCATCCAGACCGAGGGCTGGCCCAAGCTCAGGGAGTCGCGGGGCAAGGTCCTCTTTGCTCTGGACAACGAAGGTTCGATCCGGGACCAATACACAGGCTATTACCCCGCGTTGTCTGGTGCGACCATTTTTACGAGTTCGCCGACGGGGAGCCCCGAGGCTGGATTCCGAAAAGAGAACGACCCCTTTCGCAGCAACCCCAGCATCGCCCAGCTCGTGGCCGAGGGTTATCTGGTCCGAACCCGGGCCGACGCCGATACCGCTGAGGCCCGCAACAACGACACCACTCGGCGCGATCAGGCCTTGGCTTCGGGCGCCCAGTTTGTGAGCACGGATTATCGTGAGGCCAACACGGACTTCAGTGATTACAGCGTCTCGTTCCCCGGGCTCCCGGCGGACGCCGCCGGACGATGCAACCCCATATTGGCACCACTGGGATGCGATTCCGCTGAAATCGCTCCATAATCCGGTCGACGGTCAAGAGCATAGGCCTGATACGAGACCGCTCGCTGGGGTCCAAAATGGAAGTCTTCAAAATGGCTTGGCGAAACCTCTGGCGTAGCCGTCGCCGGAGCCTGACGACCATCGTCGCCATGACCTTTGCCCTCGTCGTCATGCTTCTCCTCTCGGGACTCATCGAGGGCATGCTGCGCACCCTCGAGCAGGATATCGTCGAACTCGAAGTGGGCGACATCCAAATTTTTGCCGACGACTACCGAAAGAAGCCCTCGATCCACACGCGCATTCTCGACCCCGAGGCGGTGCTGGCCCCCCTTGATGCCGCGGGGTTCTCGGCGTCGGCACGACTGCTTGCCTTCGGGCTAGCAGCGAGCGACGAGTCTTCCGCCGGAGCCTCTTTCCGGGGCGTGGACGTCGAACGCGACGCTCGGGTGAGCCGGGTTCACCGTGAAGTCGGCGAAGGAAGCTGGCTGGACGAAAGCGACCCCAAGGGTGTCGTGATTGGGAAGGGATTGGCGCGCTCTCTCTCGGTCGGGCTGGCAGACGAGATTCTGGTTCTCAGCCAGGCCGCCGACGACACGATGGCGTACGAGCTCTATCGCGTCCGCGGGATCCTTCGCGGTGTGGGCGGCGCCATCGATCGAAGCGGCGTTTTTATGACCCAACCCAGTTTTCGCGAGTTGATGGTTCTCCCGGAAGGGGCGCACCAGATCATCGTACGCCGGCCCCAACACACCGATTTGCTCGCTGCCCACGAACAGGTCGCCGCCCTGGCGAGCCCCCTCGAAGTCAAGACCTGGAAAATGATCTTCCCAACGCTGTCTTCGTACCTCGCTTCGGCCCGGAGCATGATGAGCATCCTCTACCTGATCATCTACAGCGCCGTGGGCGTATTGCTCCTGAACAGCATGCTGATGGCGGTCTTCGAGCGCATCCATGAGTTCGGGGTACTCAAGGCGATCGGGGTCGGTCCCTTCAGCGTCATGAGCCTGATCCTGGTCGAAACAGCGATCCAAACGGGCATCGCCCTGGCGTGCGGCACGCTTCTCAGTCTTCCGCTGCTCCTCTTCCTCTCGACCACGGGAATCAACATCGCAGCCATGGGCAGCGTCGAGATCATGGGGGCCGCCTTCAACCCGATCTGGCGAGCACTTTTCACCCCCGGCATCTTCGTGGGGCCTATTCTCCTGCTGGTTGTCATCGTCGTCCTGGCTGTGCTCTACCCCGCCTTGAAAGCCGCATGGATCCAGCCCATCGCGGCGATGGAACACCACTAGTGGCCAGCGACATCAGCAACCTGGCCGCCATGGCGTGGCGCAATCTCTGGCGAAACCGACGGCGAAGCCTCATCACGCTCAGCTCCATTGCCCTGGGAACGATGTTTGCCGTCATCATGACCGGGATTCAAGACGGTCAGTGGCGTGACATGATCGATATGGCGGCGCGCCTTGGGGGAGGTCACATTACTCTCCAGCACGACGAATACCTCGACACACCGACCCTCTCCCGAAGCATCCAGCAGGTCGACCTCTTGGCAGAGCGCATCCACCAAGACCCTGCTCTGCGGAATCAGGTCGAACAAGTCGTCGAGAGGGTAACGGGGTTTCTGATGCTCTCCTCGCCCGGCCAGAGCTATGGGGCTGGCTTCATCGCCTTCGATCCCGCGCGGGAAAGCGCCGAAACCCTCTCAATTCTCGAAGCCGTCAAGGAAGGCGAGCTGCTCGCAGCGAAGGACGAGCGCCGCATTCTGATGGGCTCCCAGTTGGCGGCAAATCTCAACGCCCGGGTGGGCAGCAAGGTCGTCTTCACCCTGACCGACAAGAACGCAGAAATTATAAGCGAGACCGTTCGCCTCAAGGGGATCCTTCACACAGGTGCCCCGACCATCGACGGCAGCCTGGTACTTCTCCCCCTGGAATTGCTCCGGGGCTCGGTGGGGTATAAGGCCGACGAGGCCACCCAGCTTGGGCTCTTCCTCTCCGACCAGCGAGACGCGGGGGCGGTCGCTGCGCGGGTCGGCCCCCACCTGCCCCAGGGCGTCGTGGCCATTCCCTGGTTCGATAGCCAGGCTGATCTGGCCGGATTCATCATGATGAAAGTCGTCGGAGCCTATTTTTTCGAGGCCGTGATTGCTCTTCTCATCGCCGCCGGCATCTTCAATACTATTTTCGTCAGCGTGATGGAGAGGCTTCGCGAGTTCGGCATTCTACTCGCCATCGGCTTCAGCCCGGGAAGGCTGTTCAGCCTGGTCATGCTCGAAAGCCTCTGGCTCGGCATCGTCGGCCTCCTTCTGGCTACCCTGGTGACCGCCTTCCCCTACTACTACCTCGCCAATACGGGGATCGACGTCTCCGCCGCCATCGGCGAGGGCAATGCCGAAGTCGCCGGCGTCGCCATCGCCCCCATTCTCAGGGCCAGCATCTATCCCGAGAAACTCCTCTTCATCGGGCTGGCGGTCCTGGTCGCCACCCTGCTCTCGGGCCTCTACCCCGCCTGGAAGGCGGGCCGGATCGAACCCGTCGAGACGATTCGAATCGTCTAAGGAGATGTCCGTGCACGCCCCCGACCCCGCGCCCAGCGTGGAGACACGCAATGTCACAAAAAGCTATCGCCAGGGATCCCACGAGGTCAGGGCCCTGGACAATCTCTCGGTTTCGATTTACCCGGGCGAATTCACCGCGATCTGCGGGCCCTCGGGTTCGGGGAAAACGACGCTGCTTAACCTCATGGGCGCCCTCGACAAGCCCACATCGGGCCATGTCCTGATCGACGGCCAAGATCTTGGCGAGCTCGGGCGCCGAGAACTGAGCCGTATTCGCCGGGACCGCATCGGCTTCGTATTCCAAGCCTACAACCTGATCCCCGTTCTCACGGCCTTCGAAAACGCCGAAATGGTGCTGCGACTTCAGGGCACCGACCCGCACAAACGACGCGAACAGGTGCTCCAAATCCTCTCGGATGTCGGGCTCGAAGGCCTTGGCGATCGCCGCCCGGACCAACTTTCCGGGGGGCAGCAGCAGCGAGTCGCTATCGCCCGGGCCATCGCATCGAACCCGGCCGTCGTCTTGGCCGACGAACCCACGGCGAATGTCGACTCGGAAAATGCGGACCGGTTATTGGAGATCATGGAGAAGTTGAATCGAGACCGAGGGGAAACCTTTATCTTTTCCACCCACGATCCCCGGGTCCTCGAGCGCGCAAGGCGGATCATCCGCATCGTCGACGGCCGGGTCGAGGACGATCACACGATTTCCTGACCCCGATCACCGGCCATCGCCGGCCTACGAAACGAAGATCGATTCGCGGCGTCACGAGCGGATTGAGGGTACCCTGCTCTCATGGCAGAAACTCATGAACCCGGCTCGACCGCCCCCGAGCCACCCCCTTGGCGAGCGATATTCGACGCCTTTCCCTATCACCAGTATTTGGACCTCAAGGTCGAGAAGGCGGAAGCAGGATATGCCCGTATCTCTATCCCCACCGGCCCGAAGGTCGACGGCGGCGTCGCGGGAAGCGTTCACGGCGGAATCCTCGCTTCCCTGGTCGATATCGCAATGCTCGAGGCCGTGATCCCCACCTTCGAGGAAGGAGATCAGCCCGGTGGCACCATTGACCTCGGAATCACGTACCTCCGGCCCAGCATGGGTGAGCGGATCACCGTGGAAGCCAAGATCGTACGCCGGGGTCGAGAGATCGTCAGCACCGAGGTCAGCATTCTCGACGATCAGGATCGCCTTTGTGCCCGTGGGCGCGTCCTCTACAAGATCCGTCGGGTCGGATGATCCCCGGGAGAGGCAGGCATACCCCAAATGAAGGCAACTGCTGCCTCCAACCCGGGTAGCCCCGAGGAGGGTCGACCGATGCGCGGGAAACGCCCGGTAGATCTCGCTGTCCTGGCCTTCTTCTTGTTACTCGTCGTCTGGACCCTAGCCCCGGTCTTGCGGGCCGGCGCCTTCCAGGCGGTACCCACCCGAGATGTGGAGTTTGGGCGTAGTCTCTCCGAGGGCCAAACCAGTCTCCGCTTAGCCGATCTCACCTTCTATACCTGGCTGTCAGCGCGCAATGCCCGCACTCTCCTCTCTGACCCCGTCGGGATTTTCAACGCCGAAATTTGCGCACCCACCGAGAAATCCCTCGCGCTATCGGCGCCTGGGCTGACCCTCGGCTTCTTAGGAATCCCCGGCTTCCTCCTCAGCGACGATCCCGCCTTCACCTACAACACGGCCGTAGGTGCAATGCTTCTCTTGGCGGCCTTCGCCATGTACCTCCTCATCGCCGAATGGACGGGAAGCCGAAGCGCGGGAGTGATCGCTGGGCTCTTTTACGGTTTTCACGCCGTCCGCCTCGATCTACTCCTCTGGGCCGCCGAGATCGACACGACCTGGGCGGTCTTTGCCTTGCTCTTCTCCCGGCGTCTCTTTGAGCGGGGGCGCACCCGAGATGCAGTCTGGCTTGGCCTCGCTTGCTGTCTCCAAATGGCGACGAGTTTTTACAGTTTCCTCGCCGCAGCAACGCTCGCCGGGTGCTTCCTTCCCTGGCTGCTCAAGACCCACGGGCTTCGCCAGGTTCAGGTAAAGCAACTGGCTGGGCTTGCCCTGGGCATCGGCGCCTTCGCGCTATTCCTCTATAGCCCCTACTTCGAACTCCGCGAAGGTGGCGACCTCTTCGATCGCGGTTTTCGCGCCCCCATGCCCCTTAGCGCCTACCTCCCGGGACAAGCCTATTTCTTTGGCCTGACCCTCTGGATCCTCGCTGGGGTCGGGTTGATCCGGGGGCAATCCGGACTCGCGCGTGAAAGCCCTGGCGATCCGCGCTGGCCCCTGGGCGTCGCGGCTCTCGCGACCGCCCTGCTCGCCGCCAGCTGGTCCCTCGACTATCAACTCAAAGCGCTCTGGCCTGAATCGCCCCTCTCCATCCCCGACTTCTTCGATCTCGCCGCACAGGTTCTTCCCGGCCTCGAAAATATTCGGGTCATCTCCTTGATGGCCTCGGGGGTCCACTTGGGGGCATGCGTGTTTGCGGGCATTGGCGCTGCCGCCGTCCTTCGCACGACCGCCCTCTCAACAAGACCCGTCTCGGCCGCGGCCAGCCTCGTCGCCCTTATCACCCTCGAGATTGTGCTCCCCTACCAGCCCGGATGGACCGCCGGCGGACGACTCGAGGCCGTTGATATCCGCCCCAGTTCGGAGGCAATCGCCTTCGCGAAGGAGCTCGGCCGCATAGCGCCTCCCGGCGCGATTTTGGAACTGCCCTTCGACCATGCCGGCGGAAGCACGGTCGTATTCGGGCCGGAAAGGGTCCTCCTTTCCTACTACCATCAGCGGCGCACTTCAGGCTGCTATGGCTCCTATTCGCCCCAGGGAAGGCAGGAACTTGCCCAGGCTACCCGGGCGCCGATCGATCGGGCCACCCTCGAGTCCCTTCGGCGCCAAGGGTTCGAAACCCTGGTTCTCCACCGACGAGATCAAGTTTCCCACGGCTACGCCTCGAATTTTGAGGCATTGGCCCGGGATCGAGACCTCCAACTCCTCATCGAGACCCCCGACAAAGTCGCCTACGCGATCCTCCCGTCGGACGAAACCCAGGGCTCCACCAAACACGAAACTCGCTGAGGCTCGCCGATCCAGAATCGCCCATACAGAATCACCCATCCAGAATCGCCAATCCAGGATCGCCCTTCGACCGAAAAACTCGCCCCGGAGGCAAGGCTCGATCAATGGTCTACTGTCTTCTCCAATTCCTGAATAGACCGCCACCAGACTGGGAGTTTGGAAATGCCCGTACGCATGCTCGCGACACTCACCGCCCTAGCCGCTCTTATGATCTATGGCTTCGGCTGTTCGGATAGCACGCCATCTGGAAACGCAGACAGCCCTCCGACTCCCGCGTCTGGAACTCAGCAGGCGGAGAGCCAACTCGTTGGCATGATCGACGACGAGCGCATCGAGAACGCCGCTTCGGAGCCTGGCAACTGGCTCGCCTACGGGCGCACCTACGAA
Source organism: Myxococcota bacterium (assembly GCA_028823175.1). Classification (GTDB taxonomy): domain Bacteria; phylum Myxococcota_A; class UBA9160; order UBA9160; family UBA4427; genus JAZXM01. The sequence continues at coordinate 33,634 of JAPKBZ010000037.1, read as the reverse complement.
GAGCAGCGCTTCTCGCCCCTCAGCCAGATCAACCGGGAGACCGTCGGCCAACTCGGGCTGGCCTGGGCAAAGGACATGGGGACCAATCGTGCCCAAGAAGCCACCCCTATCGTGGTGGACGGAATACTCTTCCTCACCAGCAGTTGGAGCCGAGTCTTCGCCATCGACGCCCTCACTGGAGAAACCCTCTGGAGCTTCGACCCTCAGGTGCCGGGCGCTTACGCCCGCAAGGCCTGCTGTGACGTCGTCAACCGAGGAGTCGCGGTCTACAAGGGCCGAGTCTATTTCGGCAGCCTCGACGGTCGCCTCTTCGCCCTGGATGCCAAAACGGGAGAAGAGATCTGGGAGGTCGACACCCTCATCGACCGCACGCGCGCCTACACCATTACCGGGGCGCCCCGGGCGGCTCGCGGCAAGATCTACATCGGCAACGGCGGGGCCGAGTTTGGCGTGCGCGGGTATGTGACCGCTTACGATGCCGAGACAGGCGAGCAGGCCTGGCGATTTTTCACGGTCCCCGGCGATCCCTCGCTCCCTTTCGAACAGCCTGAGCTCGAGGCCGCAGCCAAGACTTGGAAGGGAGGCGAATGGTGGAAAATCGGTGGGGGCGGAACCGTCTGGAATTCCATCGTCTATGACCCCGACTTCAACCAGATCTACCTTGGGGTGGGTAACGGCTCCCCCTGGACAAGAGCCATTCGATCACCCGGTGGCGGCGACAACCTCTTCCTCTCATCAGTGGTGGCCGTAGACGCGGATACCGGCGTCTACAAATGGCACTACCAGACAACACCGGGCGACAATTGGGATTACACGGCGGTCCAGGATATGGCCTTGGCCGATATGACCGTCGACGGAAAAGAGCGCAAGGTTCTCCTCCAAGCCCCGAAAAACGGCTTCTTCTACGTCATCGATCGGAGCAACGGAGAGCTGCTACGCGCGCACCCCTACGCACCCCTCAACTGGGCCACCCATGTCGACATGGAAACAGGCCGCCCGGTAGAAAATCCGGAACTCGACTATGCGGAAAAAGAAAAATGGGTCCTGCCCGGCCCCCTAGGCGGCCACAACTGGCAGTCCATGTCGGTGGATGAAGAGGGAGGTCTCGTCTTCATCCCCGTCCAGCAGAACTCCTTCATCTATGGCCTTTCGGAAGAATTCAAGAAGACCGGCCTCTACAAGGCCGTCGCCGACCGATTCAACCTGGGCGTTGAGATGGGCCGAGTTGTCCAGCACTTCGTCAACAATCTGGACACCTGGCCGGCTCCCAAAGGTTTCTTGCGCGCCTTCAACCCCCTCACCGGGGAAGTCGCCTGGGAGGTCGAGATCGCCCATTACTGGAATGGCGGCGTGTTAGCGACTGCCGGCGGCCTGGTCTTCCAGGGGGACGCCTTCGGCATGCTAAAGGCATACGACAAGGAGACCGGCGAGGCTCTCTGGGAGTTCAATACCTACACATCGATGCTAGCCCCACCGATCACCTATGCAATCGACGGGGTTCAGTACGTCTCCATTCTCACGGGTACCGGCGGCGGAGACCTCTTCAGCGGCGCTCCACTTCCGCCCTTCCCAAACCCGGCCTCTCTGGACTACAACAATTACGGTCGCCTGCTCGTCTTCAAACTCGGCGGCGACGCCAAGCTCGAAGTTCCCAAGGCCCGTGACATGACGATCCCCGAGCAGGAGATGGCCGATCTCAGCGACGCGCAAATCGCCTACGGAGAAGGCCTCTTTCACGAGTACTGCGCCGAGTGCCACGGCTTGGCGACTCGCTCAGGGGGCGTAATTCCCGATCTCCGGCAGATGAGCACCGAAACCCACGCGAGATTCGACGAAATCGTTCTGAGCGGCCTCCTTGCGCCCAAGGGAATGGCCGCCTTCAACGATGTTCTGAGCGCCCAGGACGCGACATTTGTCCACGAGTATATTCGCGCCCGGGCTCATGAGGATCGCGAAGTCGCCCTCGGCAACCAGGCAGCGCCGCGCTGGACCTGGATGGATAGCGCCGAGTAGCCTGGCCGCGGACTTCAGCTGTTTTCACAGGCGGACGACAAGGTTCATACCCCCTGGCGATCAGTCCGTCTCGTCGGGCAGGGTCTTGGCCGGAAGGGTCGGTGGGGCCACGGACACGAACTCGAAGCTCGGCCGACGATCTTCCTCACCCAGAGCGGCTCGAACACCTCCCTCGTCATCAATCGCCGAGTGCTCGTCCTCGATCTGCGCCATGGGCATTCGAGTGCGGCGACCATCGAAGGTGTCGCCGTCCTCCATTCCATCCAGAGCTGACTGGGCGGCCTCGGCATCGTCTTCATCCCACGGCACGCTAAAGGCCCGGGGAGGCCCAGTCGCCAGGCCTGCTGGGTCGAGTGCGCGAACCCAGTAGTAGATTGCCCCGGGTTCGCCGCTGACCTTATCGGGGTCTTCGATACTGACCCAGAGAACCCTGAAATTATCGGGCAGGGGGTCGGGGCTAGGCCAGCCGACCAACCCTCGATAGCCGTGCCAAGCACCGAGATAGAGCAGCGAAACCATCAAAATGGCCAGGGCCTTCACGGCGCGAGAAGAACGGCTGGCGAGATTCAGGTTCAGGAGCAGCGCCGCAACCGCCACGTAGGCCAGAGTCAGCAGCAGTGGCGAGAAGCTCATGTCTTGTCCCCTACCACTCTCACCAGCAATTTTTTGGGAAGTTCGTTGGTGCCCACAACTTCGCCGTCCGGCCCGATCGTAAAACGAAGCGCAGTCTGCTCGTCTCCTGCCCCCTCGAGATTGCGGCGTCCGTAAAAGACCAGGGAAACTTCGGGGTTGAGCTTCTCGACCTTGACATCGACGGGCAGGGGATCCGGGTAATTCGACTTGTAATGAAGAAGGTTCACGACGTACTCGCCGGATTGCAGGGCCCGGAGCGTAACGGTCTCCTGATTGATGGGATTCGCCACCACGACACCGTCGAGAACAACTCGGTCGGCGAAGAGCCCGCGATCATCACGGTCGAGATGCATCAGCGCCGTGTCCCTGTTGTTGTACCAGAGCAAGTCGCCTCGGGGGCCTTCCACTAGGGTATCGACGTCATCGGGGTGACCATCGGGCCAGCGAATGGTGATCAGGATCTCTGCCTTGGGGTCAGTCTTTCCCTCATCGCTGGGATCCTGGATCAGCACTAGGGAGGCGATGAACATCAGCGCAAAGCCGAGCAGAACGTTAAAGAGGACGTCCGTAAAGGCGTCCTGGGACTCCGTGTGCCGGTAGAACCTATGACGCATCCGAGCCCAGGTGCAGATTGACCAAGACCGTGGTTCGGTTGACGAATTCAGCCAGGGAGGCATCGATCAGGTAGTACTGGGCCTTGAGCAGAGTGCTCGTCACGAGACCGGCCAGGGTGGTATAGAGCGCGACGGACATGCCTGCGCTCATGGAACCCAACAGCTCTTGCATGCGGTCGGGATCAAATACTCCCATTTCACCCACGGGCATCAGCATCAGGATAAAACCCACCACCGTGCCCACCAACCCCAATTTCAACAAGACGTCGCTCAGGAAATGTCCCAGGGCATGTCGATTCGCCAAATCGTCTCCGAGGGCCTCCAACAGGCTCGAATGATCTCGCTTCCCCTGCCTGCGAACGTTGGCGAGCAAAATACCGAGGGGGCCCCCTTCGACATCGGGCCACTCCCCGCCCCTTCCCGCTTCGACCTCGAGAGCCAAGAGACGCCTGCGCTCCCTCGAAAGGGCATGAACCAACCAAAACCAGTGGAGGCTCGCGCCAAGGTAGACCGCGAGGATCAAGTACGAGATAAAGCTCTTGTCCCCGACCAACCCCGTGCGAAGCAGCCCCAGATCCGCGAGCAGATAGAACCCGAAAGCGATGAGCCCGCTGATGATCAGGGCCCGAAGAGTGAGATTACTGTCGCTTGAGCCTTTCACCATCGGGTTAGCTTAAAGGAGAACCTCGAGGCGATCCAGCGACGGGGCAAACCCATTGAAGCCGCCCGGGCCGAATCTCATCCCTCAGAAGCCCTCGTCGACCCCGGGAAATCGCTGGGGCCTAGAGGCGGTAGACACGGGTTGCCGTCCCACTGAAGAGCGCTTCCTTCTCGTCCTCCGAGAAATCCTGCACCATCTTTTTAAGCCCATTCCAGAGCACGGGATAGGAGATCGAGAGCTTATCGACGGGGAAATTGCTCTCGAACATGCACCGCTCGGGAGTGAAACACTCGAGCATATGCATGTAATAGGGGCGCTGGGCCTCGACGAACTCATCCGAAGTCGGCGGGAGTTCGCGCCCCATCCAACCGAAACCGTTATCGGGCATGGCAAGCCCCCCGAGCTTGGCCACCACATTGGGGCATTCCGCGATCTCGGCCACATCCTTCTTCCACTGCTGAAAGATCTCTTCGCGCTTGTCCGCGTAGCGGCCCACACCGAGGGGCGTTCCGAAATGATCGAGCACGAGCAGGGTATCGGGCACTGCCCGTGCAAGTTCGGCGAAATCCGGGTTCTGGTGATGGTAATGCCACGTATCGTAGGTGTGGCCCAGTCGGCCGAGCAGAGCGACACCCGCGCGAAAATCCGAGTCGGCATAGAGACCGGCGGGTTGGCGCCCTGGAATCAGCAGCGCGGGTTCGTCGTCCGCGGCGCCCGCATGACGGATTCCGCGAAACAGGCCCCGACTGCTCTCCTCGTGGGCGGCCAAGACATCGGCCAACGCATCTCCCAAGCGCAGATCCGCGTGGGAAACCAGAGCGGCGATCTCGGGTTGGCCAGCACCACCCGCCCGGCTCAACTCTGCCTGTTCGACGACGAAGTCGATCTCACCCAAGGGCTTCAGCGCCTCCGGCCCATCCTCGCGGTATTCCGCCGCGCACTCCATGAAGATCGTCTTGAGAACATTATGCCCCGATCCCGTATCGAGCCAGAGATCGTCCACCAGGTAGGGGCCGAAACCGATGCGACGCCAGAGGTGGTGGTGGGGATCGACGATGGCCCTCTCAGGATCGACGATTTCCTCCTGAACAAGGGTATGCCAGGCAGTAGGATCCATGATCTGATCGGACATTACGTTCTCTCCTCCTAAAATCGACGTTGCGGCCGATTGATCTCAAAGCCAGGCAGCCTACTCAGAGCGTTCTACTTGACCCCAGGATCTCTTCCAGCGAGATTCTCAGTCGCGGCGATCTTTGATCCGCTGGCCGCCACCTGGGCCTTGCGGGCTTCGCTCCATTGATCGATCTCCGCCTTGGGTACCCCGTAGGCGAGGCCGCGCCCTACCCCAGGACGTGCGCGTACCCGCTCGACCCAAGCTTCTAGATGGGGAATTCCCACGATGGGGATTTTGCTCCATTTCCAGCCGCGCACCCATGGATAGAGGGCGATATCCGCCAAAGTGAGTTCATCGCCGCAGACATAATCCCGCCCAGCGAGGCGCCGACTCAGGACGCCCATCAAGCGCTGGGCTTCTGTGGCAAAACGCTCGAGGGGATGCGCCTTGGCTGCGGGATCCACGTCGTCCATGTACCGCGTATAACTCAGCTTATTGCCGAAGACCGGGCCCACATTCGCCGCTTGCCAATACACCCACTGCAAGACCTCGAAGCGCGCTTCGAGAGACTGGGGGAGCAGGCGACTCGGAAACTTATCGGCCAAATACTCGAGGATCGCGCAACTCTCCATCAGACAAAAGTCACCGTCGGCGAGAGCGGGGATCTTCTGGTTGGGACCAACCCGGGTAAAATCGGGCTGGAATTGTTCGCCCTTCATGATGTCGACGTAATGGACCTCGAGATCGGCCAATGGGTGCCCGGCCTCGCGCAATTCCTCGACCATGATCGAGACCTTCCAACCGTTGGGGGTCGGCGCGGTGAGAAGTCGCATTGCCCTACCCTCCCGAGGTCCGTGCTAGGCTGCCCGCTCAGTAATTCTTGCCAAAATCGCCCATGCATCTGGCTCCCTTACTCTACCTGATCTTCTTTTTGTCGGGCGCATCGGCGCTCGTGTTCGAGACTCTGTGGTTTTTCCAGGCCGGTCTCGCCCTGGGCAATTCAATCTGGGCGAGCAGCCTCGTTCTCGCCAGCTTCATGGCAGGATTGGCCCTGGGCAATGCCTGGGTGAGTTTTCGGGGGGATCGCCTACAGCGGCCGGTCCGGCTCTACGCGGGGCTCGAACTCGTGATCGCCATCACGGGCACCGTGATCGTCTTCTCGCTCCCCGCCATCACCCCGACCCTGGCCCCCTGGCTCGGCCCGCTCCTCGACCAGCCGCTGCCCCTCAACCTGCTTCGCACTTCCGTGGGCTTCGCCCTGATGCTGATCCCGGCCACCGCAATGGGAGCGACCCTGCCTCTACTCGTCTCCGCCCTTTACCACGAGCAGAGACGTTTTGGCCAGGCCCTTGGCGGTCTTTACGGCTGGAATACCCTCGGTGCCGTCTGCGGGGTACTCACCGCCGAGATCCTGCTGATCGAGCACTTCGGGATTCGGGGCACGGCGCTCGTTGCAGCGGCGGGCAATACCACAGCGGCCCTGCTTTCTTTGGCCGTCGACCGGCTCGTGGGCCCGGGCACCGCCCCATCCGCCCCGGAGGCTCCTCGCCCGGCAGGAGAAAAGCTGGCCAAGGGCAGCGGCTGGATTCTTGCCTCGGCTTTCTTATTGGGGGCATTGCTTCTCGCCCTCGAAGTCGTCTGGTTTCGCTTCCTGATTCTCTTCGTCGCGGGGACCGCCTACACCTTCGCCGTCATGCTGGCCGTGGTGCTCGCGGGCATCGGGTCGGGCGGCCTCGTGGCCGCCCGTTGGCTGGGATCGGGACGCCAGGCTTCTGCAGCCATCCCACTTCTCTGCCTTCTTGCTGGCATGCTCTGTCTCTGGCTCTATATCGGCTTCGAAGCCTACTCTCCCCTCTTCACTCAGGGAGCCACCGCGAGCCTGCCCCGTATCCTCGGGCTGGCGATCCCCCTGATGTTTCCCGTGGCGGCGATCTCTGGAATCCTCTTCACGCTTCTCGGCGAGGTCCTCCACTCGAAGCTCGGGGGCGAAACCCGCTCAGCGGGGCTTCTCACTCTGGCCAATACCCTAGGCGCTGCCCTCGGCTCCCTCCTCGCAGGCTTCCTTTTGCTTCCCGCCCTGGGCGTCGAGAAGTCGCTCTTCGTGTTGGGCCTCGGCTACGCCGGGGCCGCGGGCATCGTCACCCTGGCGGGCATCCGTCCCGGTACGCCCCGCAATCGACGGGTGCTCCAAGCAGGGCTGGTCTTATTCGCTCTCACGGCCCTGCTCTTTCCTCACGGAATCCTACGCGACGGTTTTCTCGTTCAGGCCGTGAAAGCTCATGCGCCCCGGGCCCGAATCGTCGCGGTGCGCGAGGGATTGACCGAGACCATCGTCTACGCGCGCCACGAGATTTTCGGCGAACCGTATTTCTATCGGCTCATCACCAACAACCACTCCATGTCGGCCAGCAGTCTCGCCGCCCAGCGCTACATGAAACTTTTCGTTTACATGCCGATCGCCTTCCACGAAGCCCCCCGCAAGGCCCTGCTCATCAGCTACGGCGTGGGAGCAACGGCTCGCGCCCTGGTCGATAGCAGCGAACTCGAGAGCATCGATATGGTCGACATTTCCCGGGATATTCTCGAGATGAGCCGGGATTTCGTCTCCCAAGGGCGCGAATCCCTGAACGAGATCGTGATGGATTCCCCTCTCGACGATCCCCGGGTGAGAGTTCACGTCGAGGATGGCCGCTTTTTCCTCCAGACAACGCCCGAGCGCTTCGACCTGATCACGGGCGAGCCGCCCCCACCCAAACTTGCGGGAATCGTCAATCTCTACACCCGAGAATATTTCCAACTCATCCGCGATCGCCTGGCCGAAGGAGGCATCACCACCTACTGGCTCCCCGTTCACTCCCTACTCGAAGATGATGCCAAGGCGATCCTGCGTGCCTTCTGCGACGTTTTCGAGGACTGCACGCTTTGGAACGGCGCCGGCCTCGACTGGATCATGATGGGCAGCCGTGATCGCAGTGGCCCCACGTCCCGGGAGCGTATCGTCGCCCAATGGAACGACTCCCAGATCGGACCCGAGATGGTTGCCCTGGGCATCGAACACCCCGAACAGCTCGGCGCTCTCTTCATGGCCGATGCGGATCAAATCAGTGAGATCACCCGGGAAACCCTTCCCCTCACCGACGATTTCCCGCGAAGACTCTCCACGGATGTCCGGGTGAGCGATTACCGCCTCTGGATGGATGTTGACCAGAACCGCCAGCGCCTGATCGAAAGCCGAGGCCTCGACGCGATCCTGCCCGCGGATCTACGCGAGCAGAGCCTCGACTTTTTCGAGGCCCAGCGTGACATCAACCGACACTTCGGAGTCCGAGACCCCAAGTCGAACCGAAAGAACCCCCGCCGTCTTCCCCCCGTTCACGCCATGATGGAGGACCTCGACCTGCGAACCTTGCCCCTCTGGCTTCTCGAAGGCGACTATGACTACGTGCGCGCCGCACAGAACGTCCAAGAGAAATTTCCCAACAATCCCAAGGTCCACTACGCGCTGGCGATCTGGGCGTTGACCCACCAGGATTGGGCCACGGCGGAGGAACATTTCCAGCGTGCTTCCCAGCAGGGTCGGGCAAACGCGTACCTACCCCTACGCGCCTACGCGCTATGCCGGGGCGGCAAACTCGAGGAGGGACGCAGGCTCTCCTCGAAGTTCCAGCGCACTCTACGCGAGCCCGATTCCCTGACCGAGCTTCTGAACGAGGTCTGCGCAACACCCCCTGCTCAGACCCCCGCGTCCGACTGAAAGCGGCTCCCGGCTTCGTTTTCCCGGGCGCCTAGGCTTCAGGCCGATCGACGGGCTTCTCGAGAGTTCCGAAGATCCAGTCGTAGAACATGGTCAGGGTCGCGTAATTCCCCGAGTCCATACCCACGTGGTGGGCGGCGTGGATCGAGGTGATGTAGTCCACCACCTTGTAGGGCCCGTAGGGCAGATTTACATAGGTGTGATTGATCGTGTTGAGTTGGGTGAAAATCAACGTCGCGATTGCCATGGAAAAAGCATTTAGCGGGGCTCCCGTGAGAAACCCCACCGCAGGAATCGAGAAGAGGAAGAGAAAGAGCCCGATGAAGGTCTCCAGCGGGTGGACATAGAGAGCATCCATATACGTCGGCTTCAGGGCCTGGTGATGAAGCGCATGCACCTTGCGCAGGCTCTTCCCGTGAAAGAGGAAGCGGTGCACTAGGTAGTAGAAGAAATCGAAGAAGAGTAAGACGGCGACGATATCCAGCGGGTAGCGCCAGAGAGGCCGCGGCTCGAGATTGACCGCGAAGGGAAGAACCAGGATATAGAATGCCAGGTTGGTATAGAGCCCTACCTGACTGCTGGCCTTCACGGCCTTCTTGAAGCGGGCCCTCTTCAGCTTGACTTTATCCACCTCTTGGTTCAGCTCGCGCATGCGCTGAAAAGCGGGAACGAGAAATACCAAGCGGCGTCCGATCACTGTCAAGGCGATCAGCGTAAAGAAGAAAACGAGTCCGGCTTTCCAGTCGTAGACCATGCTCTATTTTTGCGCGTTTTGGGTTCCCAAGCGACCCCCTTTCGGCGAAGTCCGGGAGACCCCACCGCTTCGCCTTCAGAGCCGACGCAGAATCGCACCCTGGGAGTTGAAAAAGAAGCCCCCGCAGCCGATCAGGGCGTTGCGGGCCCCTGGCACCTGGCGCGCGTCGGCATCGCCGCGCAATTGCATGACGGCCTCACGGATATGCCCCGACCCCCGGGTGGCGCCCTCGGAGAGCGAGCCGCCGTGGGGGTTCACCGGGATTCGCCCGTCGATCATCACGCGGCCGCTCGCTTCGTCCCAGTGCTCCTCAAGAAAGCGCCCCGCCCCGCCCGGCCCACACCAACCGAAATTCTCGAACCAGCCCAGGGTGATGATGCTAAAACCGTCATAGGGGAAGAAGACGTCCATATCCTCGAGCCAGAGGTCGCTCTTGGCCCGAAGCGACTCGACCACTACGTGCTGGCCGTGACGCGCGAGGCTCGGCAATTGGTCCTCGTCGTTCGTACCCACGAGCCCCACTGTCGCGGCATGAATCACGATCGGGCTTTTAGTCATTGCCCGGGCTCGGTCGGTCCGGGTCAACACGAAGGCGTCAGCCCCGTCCACGGGGACGTCCATGTCGAGCAGGCAGAGCGGCTCGCGGATCATGCGCGCCCCCAGGTAGCCCTCCATGCTGAGGGGGGCCTTCATCGCAGCCAGGGGGTTATTCGCAGCCCCCGCCCGAGCGTTGAGAGCCACTCGGCCAAATGCCTCCCGGGGCACATCGTACTCGTGGATGTAGCGACTCGCCCAAGCCGCGTACGCGGCGGCGGCGTTGACGGATTCCGGGGCGGGCATCACGCCCAGGGTATGGCGCCGCCGAAAGGGATCCTGGGCCGCCGAGCGCGAGTTCCAGGGCAGCCGGGTATAGGCGAAATAGAGCAGCACCGTGTCGCATGAACCCGAGTAGATCGCATTCATGGCGTCGACCAGAGCAAAGACCGCCACCGGAGTGGGGCTCGAAAAATGGCTGACCTGGGGCAAGCCCAGGGCGGCGCTCATCTCCTGGGGTTGGGGCCCGCCGGGCTCGGCGGCCCCCACTAGGCCATCGATATCTCCGGGGCCCAGGCCGGCATCGCGAATCGCCCGAATCGACGCCTCGCAGGCCAGGGCCTTGGCCGAGCGCCCCCCGGAATCCCGGCTGAAGCCCGTAGAGCCAATGCCCACGATGGCGACCTGATCGGCGATGGGGTTGCGCGCCATCAGCTTTTTTCAACCAGACGAAAAACGGGAAAGGGTGCGCCCAATCGGTCAACCCAGTCGAGTTCCACGAGAGCCCCGATGCGGACCTCCTCGGGAGCGCAGCCCGCCACGGTGCTCGTGAAGCGCAGGCCCTCCTGCTCTTCCAACTCGACGGTGACGACGGGGTGCGGCGCCTTCGCGTAATCGACCCCCGGTGCGGGCGGCCCTTGGTGAAGGAACATGGCCAGGTGAATCGTGCCCCGACCGCTCACCTCGCTGGGCACCAGGGATGAGCACCAACAACTCGGGCAAACGGGCTTCGGGGGGTGATGGAAGCGTTGGCAATCATCGCAGCGGTTCATCCGCAGACTCTTCTCGAGCCAGCCCCTGTAGAGGGCTTTGTTGTCGTGATCGATACTCGCGTAGGGAAAGCGCTCGACGAGTTCGGCATCGCTGGGAATCTCAGTCAACGTCATATACCCCCAGGCGCCCGCGCCCCGGCATCCTCAAGGTCCTCAAGCCGCCTCGGCACGCCGGGCCTCAAGCCCCCAGGCCACTGCGTTGGCGATCAGGCGTTCGAAGGCGGGCGTCTCCCAGGGGCCACGGAAGCTCAAGGGTGTCACGCCGTCGGGATCGACGCTGGCATGAACAAAGGGTTGGATATTGGTGAGGGGCGTATGGCAGTGCCCCAGGGCCAGATAGACCACCGCTCCCGCTCCGAGGCTTCGTTCATAACCGAGCACCCGCGTCCGGTCGTCTGACTCGACCGAAGTGTCCTCACCATAAGTGAAACCAAAAGTTCGGGGGGCGGGGTCGTCCACGGGAAGATCCGCGGTGGAAAGCAGCACCCGGCTCTCGTCCGGAGCTTGGAGTTCGAGAAGGTAGAGCTCGTCCATCACGTCGAAGCTTGCGGGTAGTCCTTGGGTCAGGACATGCTCCGTCTCGCGCACGTCGACTTGGAACTTCCGGATGGGTGGGTGATTGAGGAAAAAGGCGCCGAGGAGTTCGTGGTGGGGCGCCTTGGACATGGTGCGCCCGGGAGAGCCATCGGGGTTGGGAACAGCCCGGCCTCCGCTCGTCCCATGGAGCGCCAACCAGCGGCCTCCGGCCTCGATCCACTGCGAGAGGGCCTGGCATTGAGCTTCATCGGGGAAAGGCCCGGCCACGTACGTCACGAGCAATTCGCTCCGGGGCAACCAGCTCTCGATATCTTGAAAATCATTGGCGACGCTCACCATCGCCCGCTGCTCCTGGCCCAGCAGATCGAGCAGGCGTCGGCGCACGTAGTCGATATCGTGCCCCGCCCAAGAGCCCCGGGGAAAACCGCCGGCGACGACGTGAACGCGAATCGGTCGAATGGTTTCAGTCATCGGGAAAAAATAGCCCGCCCGGGGCTTCGCGTCCCGGGCGTTCTCTCGCCCACCCTGCCGCCCCCACCCACCGTCAGGAAGTCGGGGTAAAGCGAACGGGCATGGACTTGATGCTGTTCACGGTGCTCGATCGCAGGCGCCTCACCGGACCGCAGACCTCGATATCAGGCAGCCGAGTGAGCAATTCGGCGAAAATCGTACGAATTTCTGCTCGAGCGAGGTTCGCTCCGAGGCAGAAATGCGGCCCCCAGCCGAAAGCGAGGTGCACGTTGGGATCTCGCTGGATATCGAAGACATCGGGTCGATCGAAGATCCCAGGGTCGCGGTTCGCCGAGGGATAGAACATCACCACTTTGTCGTTCTCGGCGATCTTCTGGCCGCCGATCTCAGTATCCCGGGTTGCCGTTCGCCGCATACTGATCACCGGGCTCACGTAGCGCAGGATTTCCTCGGTGGCGCTGGGCAGAAGCGACAGGTCAGCGGCCAATTTCGAGCGCTGACCGGGGTGCTCGGAAAGCGCGAGCATGCCGCCGGAGATCGCGTTCCGGGTGGTCTCGTTGCCCGCGAGAATCAGCAACATGAAAAACATGTTGAAAGTCAGATCGTCGAGTTTTTCGCCATCGACCTCGGCATTCAGAAGCACACTGGTCAGGTCGTCTCGCGGGTCATCCCGGCGCAGCTTCGCCAGATGGCCGGCATATTCGAACATCTCCCCCATTGCTTCGGTCGCGCCGGTCTCGTTCGAAAATTCCGGATCCTCGAAGCCGACCATCTGGTTCGACCAGGCAAAGAGCTTGTCGCGATCCTCGCTCGGGCAGCCCACGAGTTCGGCGATGACAAGCAGCGGGAGTTCGCTCGCCACCTCGGTCACAAAATCGCATTCGCCCTTGGGCGCCACCCGGTCGACAATGCCCGCGGCGAGTTCTCGGACATGAATATCCATTCGCTCGATAATGCGCTTGGTGAAGCCCTTGTTGACCAGCTTGCGCAGCTTCGTGTGCCGCGGAGCATCCTGGTTGATCATCCAGAGCCGGAGCTGCGCCATCCGGTCCTCGCTGAGATCGTTGTTCATCACCGTGGCCCGCTCCGAGGAGAAGAGCTCCTGGTTGAGCGAGATGTCGACGATGTCCTGGTAGCGACTCACCGCCCAATAGCCGCGCTGTTCCGTCCCGAGCATATTCGCCACATCGGGCCGCAGGGGCGTCGGGGGTTGCCAATGCGCCGGCTCGTGCTCGCGCAGCCAGGCGAAATAGTCGTGGGGGATGGCGCGTTCAAAGGTGGCGGCATCAAATAGATCAACGGCCTGCATTCGCGAATCTCCGGCGCCCATAGAGCGGACGAGGGCGAAGCCCGGAGCATAAGTCACCCACCCCCCAAACGAGGAGGCCCCCCACAGACGGCCTATCCGCCCAAGTGCCGGCTGCGCAAACCCAACCGGTCTACAGACACGGCTCCGTCCGTTGATCGTTTATTTTACAGTCATATTTAACTGACACATTCTCTATCTATTTGCTTTTAATATACTTTTTAGTCCCATTCACTTAAAGGAAACTTACTATGTCTATTAAAAGCGACATATTAGCCGAGCGGGTTCGGAAGGATCTTAAAAACCTTCGCTAATTCAATACTTTAGGTAGTTGGCATTCCTCTTGCTCTGGAAGAGGGGACCGGCATGACGCCGATCCCAACCCAAAGAGGACAAACTCCAATGCACTCCCTAGCCCGCTGCTCCGCCCCTAGCCCCACCCGAACCCTGGTGCCGTCACGAAGCCGACGCATTCACTCGCTGCTTTCCCGTATCGCTCACGCAGGCCTGCTCCTCAGCGCACTCCTCCTGGTCGGCACGGCAGGGCTCGCGAGCGGCGCCGAAAAGAGGCTCAGGGTAGAGGCTCTGGTTCCAGACACCGTTAAAGCCGTCGATCACAACACGACACGCTCGAACAAGGGCATTAGCGGCGGTAGCTCCGAGACCTTCGCGCTCGCCTGCGAACTCCACTGCGAGACCGGGGGTTGGCGCATCGAGGTCTCGGAATCCATGGCGAGCGATGACGCCGTGCTCGGCTTCTGGCCCGAGGACACCATCTACACCCTGGGCGCCGATCTCTACCAGCCCGGCGATAGCTACATCACCCTGGCCACGGCGGCCGACGGCTATTTAGTCAACTACCCCGGCGAGGCGCCCACCGCCATCGTGGGGCCGGTCTACGAGCGCTACGGCCCCAGCCCCCAGCCGAGCATCGTCTACGCGCCGCCCATCGACGACGGCGGGATCAGCTTCTGCGATCCCGACCCCGCCACGGGCTCCGCTCCGCTGACTTCGCTGCTGGACATTCTCGAGAGCGAAGGCATCGCGGACACCGAAACCCTTCCGCTGGCGTGCGAGGACCACACCCGGATCGAGGCCTACGCGAAGGATCCCAACGCGGGCACCCCGGGCGAAACCCGGAGCGCGATCGAACTCATGATCGTTGTCGCCCTCCTTCCCGCGTCGGGAGTCGCTCACGACACCACCGAGTCACTAACCTTGCTCCCGGAACGGATCGAGTTCGACACGGCGACTGAATCGGGCGACATGACCCCGCGGCCGCTCGATATAGGTCCGGATCTCTTCGAGTCTTCGAACGGAGGCCATCCCACCACCAAGGAGGCTTGTGAAGCCGCCGGCGGTGTCTGGAAATGCGACCCCGAGATGAAGTCGTGCTTCTGTTTCCTTCCCGTCAAGCCCCAGAGAAGCCTCTCGGGCGGCGAAGGTCAGGGTGACGACACGCAACTCTCCGAGTCCGAAGTCACCCTGCGTCGCGGGAACAACGACCCCATCCCGGGCATCGACATCATCGTCGAGAAGGATACCGAAGAAAATCCGGCAGCCGGGAACGGAAGCGGCGGCGGCGGCGGCGGCGGCGGCGGCCCGGGGAACTCCACGGCCACCGCGATCGAGTACGGATTGATCGCTGCACTGGCGAGCCCGAACGGCGACGGTACTGAAACGGGGGGTTCTACAGTTTCGGCGGCCATACGTACCCTCAACTCCCCCGGTGCAGGCGCCACGACTCGCACCCGCGACAAGAAGACCAAGATCACCGCGAAGAAGGTCGGCAAGTTCAAGGCCGGGAGTTCTCTCTCCACGAAGGTGAATTGAGCCCAGGAGATCGGCTCTCCCGCCACGGGGCCCCCCATAATATAAAGGTCGTCTGAGTCCGTGCCCGGCACAGACCCGTCGAAGACTCGAGTTCTCCGACATCATCATGGGGGCCCGAAAACGAGAACTGGGGCGGTTCGCGCAAAGCGAGCCGCCCCTAGGGCTAGCCGTGGTATTTGTTCCAGCCGGCGACCACTTCTTCCATATCATCGGGGGTAAAGAAAACCTCGGGCTGGTCCTTTTCGCCCCAGATTGACCAGGAATCCTCCATCGGCCAATCCTCTCGAATCTTCCAGGCCTCTTCGTCCACGATGCGATCCATATCGGCGAAATATTCGAAGAACGTGCCCGCTGGATCGCGCATATACCAGAACATATTGCCGCCGATCTGATGACGACCGGGGCCCGCGATCTGAGTGCCCTCGTGATCTCTCAGGTATCGCGTAGCCGCCGCGCAGACCGCATCGATATCGTCGTGTTCGAGCGCGTAGTGGTTCAGGTAGGGAACCGGTGCCGGGGTCATCAAGAGATTGTGGTGATCCGGGGAACAGCGAGTAAAGAAGCCCAGCCCGCCCACAATATCCGAGATGCGAAAGCCCAGTCCCTCGACGAAAAATTTGTATGTGGCCAGGATATCGTTGGAGCCCACCACAACATGCCCCAGCCGCCGAGGCGGGCGAAGCGACGGCTCCGTCAGGACGCCGGGGCGCTTACCCAGACGCTGCCGCTCGCCCGGTCGGTTGACTTCTCGCACCGGTTGCGGATCGATATCCGCCGCGGCGCAGGGTTCAACCACGACCTGCCACTTGTTGACCGGATCGGGGACGAAGAGCTTGCCCTCGCGCGCTTCGGACGCGACCCCGATGGAATCGAGATTCTTTCTGATCGTCGCCAGATCTTCCTCTCCCTCGCAACCGACCCGAAGTTCTATTAATTGTCGGTAGGGCGCCTCCTCGACAACGAGCTGGTCGGGCAGTCCCTCCGGGCCCCAGCGCCGGTTGCCCCCGGTGAAGCCGATCTCCTTGTAGAAGCCTTCGAGGGTGTCGGGATCCGGGACGCCGATTTCGATTCCAAGCAGCCGGTGCAGTGCCATGGGGGCATTCTCCTGATTCGAAGGGGATCGCTCGTATCGCCAACCACAGATTACCACCCACTAGACAGATGTCTAGTTTTTCCCAGGAGCCGAATCCGACTCTCGGCTCCACTCCCGTCGTCCGCCCCCGCCGCCCCCCCCCCCCCAAGCCCGTCGGGGCATCGTCTACAAATTCGTCGCTCAAGAGTATGCTGATAGAATTCGTGGGTTAAAAGCAACAAAAGCCTCCTGTGCCCAGCCGGACAGGCACCATTCTGCAGCTATTTTTCCCTCCACAAGGAGCTCCCTGAATCATGCCCTCGAACAATCGGCCCCTCCACAAGCGATCGATCGCGCTCTTCTCGCTCATTGCCCTCACGTTCCTCGCCCCGTCGGTCGGCGCTTCGGACGACGCGACCGCCCCCGAAAGCGACGGACCATGACGGGCCTCTGGGCCACCGAGACGCCTTCCCCTTTTGTAATCCAGTATGCCGAGGGACCCCTCAAGGAACTCACCAAGATGGCGTGGACCCTGAGCCAGGACGAGGACGGCCTGATCACCGGGTTCAACACCTACCTCTCCGAGGATGACCAGGGCAATCCCGTATCGGTGGGTGCGCTCTGCATGGTCGGCGCGCGCATCGGCTCCCGGGTCGTCATTTCCGAGGCCCCTGTAGAAGCCCCCACCCTCCCGATCTTTGTCTTCGAGTGCGAACAGCGAAACAACAGAAAGCTGACTTGTCTCGGCCACGGTCTGGCCAACCTCGAGCCCATCGCTCTCCAGGCGACCCTCGTGCGACAAGAAGAATCCATCGAAGCCGTGGATCTCGTCACCGACGAAATCCTCGCCGTCTGCCAGCCGAGCCTCTGAACCGAGCCGGCAGTAAAACCGCGAACGGATGCCACGGCGGCTCGGCTCAGGCCGAGTCACCGCCTCCGACGCGATCTTGAGCCTTAGCTCTCCTTACCGAAACGCGTGTAGATCTCGCGACGGCGAATCGATCCTCCGTCCCGGCGTATCGAGAGGCCCGAGGCTTCGAGCTCAAGGATCGGGTATGACCCGCTCTCACTCGACAGTTCTGCCCCTCCCACCCAGAGGCCGACACCACGATCCTCGGCAAAGGAGCTGGCGCGAACCTTATCGGTGATCGAACCCAGGGGGTCGCCGCTGAGGTTGCAGCTCGTAATCAAGGGCGCCGAGAAACGGTGTCCTCCAAAGAGCTCGGGATCGGCTTCCCGCTGGAAGGCCTCCTCAACCTCGCACATGAGGCTTCGATAAGGCTCGTCAAGGATAAGGGTCTGATGGGTTCCGGCTCGCAGCACCGGCGTCTCAGCCCTGGCACCCGCGACCGTGCAACGAAAGAAAATGTCCCGGCTGGCCTCGAGATCCGCTGGCCCGTCGAAACCGAACGGGATCGTGGACCGCTCGACGAGGTTCCAGAAATTCGAAATCTGCCCCACCGCTGTCCCGTAATTTTTTCCGGGCAGTCGCCTCTTGAGCCGGTTCAAACCGGCGATGCCATCGGCCGTTGGGGCAGCGAGCAGGGCATAGACAGGAGGCAGGGCGATCAACACGGGCTGGCGCCTCAACTGGTCGATGACCGCGCCGGCCGTCGACGGATCGGACATTTCGAGACGGCGAAGGGGGGCAGGGAGACGCCATACCGGCGGGGTCGAAAACCCGGGGCGCGAGGGCTGACGAGCGGAGCGCCCCTCCCCCGGCATGAACCCCGGCATGGAAGAATCTTGAAAGTGCTCGACAACCTGAAAACCCATATTCGGCCCCCTTAGCATCGGGCCTTCCCACAGTTCCGGATACCTCGGCCCGCTCTTGGATAGAGTCGTCAAACGAGCCCGAAACAGTCCATATTTTCGAGATCCGACAATCGGCCAACTCGCGCTCTCCCTCGCCGTCTAGCCTAAGATCGGGCGCAGAATGGAAAAAGGCCTCTACGGCGAACTGCGGTGAATCGCGACAGCCGAAAGCCGTCCATCGCCCTGCCCTTGGCCTTTCCCCAGCATCGTGCATCCGACCTATACTCAAACTCTTCAGGAGATCCGCGTGGCCCCACTCTTTGAGGTACTCGACTTTCAGGACACTGAACTCGGAGAGCTGTGCCTTCGGCGACGCGAGCTTCTCTCGCGCCCTGGGATGATCATCACCGAAGTCACCCTCGACCACGGCTTCCTGATGAGCAGCTACCACACCGAATCCGAGCGCCGGCTCGCGGAGCTTGCCCTTGAGATGCACGAAGGAAAAGCCCTTTCTGTTCTCGTGGGAGGGCTTGGGCTCGGCTACACCGCCCAAGCTGCCCTGGCATCCAACAGGGTCGCCCGAGTAGAGGTGGTCGAATTGCTGGAACCCGTCATCGCATGGCTCGAGAAAGGGTGGCTCCCCACCGAAGCGGCCCTTGCCTCGGACCCCCGGCTCGAGGTGGTTCAAGGCGATGTCTATGCGCGTCTCCTGGGCCCGGCTCGAGAGCAATTCGACCTAATTCTAATCGACGTGGACCACGCCCCGGACGAGCCACTCGACTCGAACAGCGGGGCGTTCTATACCGGCCAGGGCCTGGCCGCTGTGAGCCAACACTTGAGCCCAGGAGGCGTACTCTCGGTTTGGTCCACCGATCCGAGCCCGGCCTTCGAACAAACACTGGCCTCGGCCTTTGAACACGTCGACGTGGAAGTCGTCCGCTGGTGGAACGATCTCATCGACGTCGACAAAGAGGACACTCTCTTCACCGCCCGGAAGCCTGCCTAAACGGGGGATTCACCTTCTCCGGCCACCGAGCCTGGCTCGGATATGCGCCGGCGCCCAATCTCAGGTGATCTCACTCACAGCGCCGAAAGAGCAACCCATAAGATCTTCGAAATTGAGCCGATAGAAGCGCTCCTGAGATTCCACGGGCAGCCGGCCCATGCTCCGCTCAAAGCGGCCGAGGGGGTTCCGCCCGCCTTCCACGTGGGGGTAATCCGAGGAGAAGAGACAGACTTCGGGACCCGTCTGCTCCATGATCCAACCCGCGTCTTCGGCCGGAAAGGGCGTGACCCGTACCTGGCGGCGGATGTACTCCGATGGCCTCAGGGAAAGAGTACGGAGCCGATCCTCCATGCGCGAGAAGGCATCGACCGCCGAATCGAGTTGGCGCATCAGTCCCGGCACCCAACTCGCACCGAGTTCGATCACGCCCACGCGCAACTCAGGAAACCGCTCTAGAACACCATCGAGGAGCATCATCGAGAGCGCGAGACTGGGCTGTGCAGGAATCGCCATATAGGAGACGGATGTGAAGTTTTCGCTGCCGCCGTGAAAATCAGGCACGGGCGGCGCGCCATTATTCTTGTGGGCGTCAGTCAGCAACTCGTCGGGATTACCGACATGGAAAAGGATCGGTAGACCCGCCTCCTGGGCCCGAGCCCATAAAGCGTCGAGAGCGGCATGACTCGTCGCGTGATTTCGCGGGCATCTGGACGGAATCAAAAGTGCCCGGCAACCCGATTCGATTGCCTGTTCGGCCGCACCGGGGACGCGCTCGAGATCGGCCAGAGGTACATAACCCACCGCCAGCAGCCGCGAATCGCCCGAACAGAAAGCGCTCATGGCACGGTTACTCGCCGCGGCTGTTCCATAGAGCAGATCCATGTCGTCGCGATGCTCGAGTGCGGCGAGATAACCCACGCTCACGGTCGGGAAGATCAACTGAGTCGAAAACCCGAGAAGGTCGAGGGCGCCCGCTCTGTCCTCGGCCAGGAAAGAGCCCGTCGCTCTCCAGTTCTTCCGAGTCATGAGTTCTTCGCTATCTCGCGCGCGGTACTCGGGATCTGCATGCATTGCTCGGCACTGCGAGACCTCCTCTCCACAATAGGGCTCGAGCATCTCCCGCAGCCGGCTGACGATGCGTTCCTCGGCAAAACCCTCGAACCAGTCCGGCGTCTCGAGAATATGCGCGTCGGCATCGTGGATCACTCGGCTGTCGTGGACATACGACATAGAACCCCCTCTTCTCACCGCCGCGGCTACATGGGCTTTCGGAGCTTGAGAAGAAAGCGATCGGTCTGTCCGCGAACCGCCGGGTCGAAAACCCCCGTAGAACGATCGTCCGCAGGGTTGCGCAGCAGATCACTACTCCCCGCGACCTCAAAACCCGCCTTCTTCGCGGCTTCGAGCACCTTCTGCTCTTCGATTCGGTGCAGCTTCACATTATCGTTGCCGGCGGCACCCGAGTGATCGATCAGGCCGAGCACGCCGCCCGGTTTGAGCAGGCTCAATACCCGGCCAAAAAAATCCTGTGCGGCCTCAGCGCCCGATCCATTGTAGATATCGTGAAAGTTCAATGCCGTGATCGCGAAATCCACCGTGGCCGGTGCCAGTGTAATTTCCGAAAGGTCCTGATCCAGGCGCTGGACGTTCGGCAGTCGATTGCCCTCGAGCCGGCTCGTCATCGCCTTATCGTTGGCGCCATCGCGAAATTGAAGCACGCGTGGAGGGTTCTGTGCGTACACTTGCCCCTCTTCCCCCACCACCAGGGAGAGCACTTCGGTGTAGTAGCCACCCGCGGCAATCAAATCGACAACGGTCATTCCCGGCTGGAGATCGAGAAAAACAACGACGTCCGCAGGCTTTCGGCCAGCGTCGCGCTTCTGGTCGGCCTCCGCGCGGCCACCGGCGCCGAGGCGCTCGGCGAGCCCTTTTTCATTCTGCCCGTCAGCGGCCGCGGTCAGCGGGAAAAGCGCGGCGAGAGCCAGAGAGAGGAGCGCTACCCAGTGGGCTGTCTTCATGAGAATTTCCTTTCGCAGATAAAGCAGGCGTCGGATTTCACGCCGGTGATTTGGATCCATAAAGTAGCCCGAGGAGGCGAGAATGCATCTCGGCTGAACGGCGAGAGTGTTGAATACCCTATCCTCCTTTCCTTCTCCTTTTCCTTTCTTTCTCCCCCCTTAATCGTCCCTGCGCCTCGACCAGCCAGAGGAGTGCCCATGACCGAACGAAAATACGATCCGGATCTGCAAGCCATTATTCCCATGCTCCCCGACATCTCGGATCTCTCGACGGCTGAGACGATCCAGGCCGTGAGGGAAGGAGGCCTGGCCTTTGGGGAGCCGCCCGCCCAACTGGAATCTGTCGAACGCCAGGATCGCGAGGTTCCCGGGCCCGAGGGGGCGCCGAACGTCGCCATTCGGATTCACCGCCCCAAGGAGAACTCGGACACACTGCGCCCCGCAATCTTCGAAATACACGGCGGGGGATTTATGCTGGGCAGCAAGGACATGATGGATCCTTGGTGCGACCGCGTTGCGGCCGAACTCGAGGCGGTGGTTGTCTCTACCGATTACCGCCTGGCACCCGAGAACCCCTTCCCCGCCGGTCTCGAGGATTGCTATGCCGCACTCTGCTGGATGGCGGATCACGCCAGCGAATTGGGGATCGATCCCGAACGCATCGCGGTTGCGGGTCAGAGCGCCGGAGGCGGCCTCGCCGCCGCCTGCGCCCTCCTCGCCCGGGACCGTGGCGGTCCGGCCCTATGCTTTCAACTCCTCGAGATCCCCGAACTCGACGATCGCCTCCAAACCCCGTCGATGCAGCAGTTCACGGACACACCGCTCTGGAACCGTCCGAATGCCGAGTGGAGCTGGCGACACTATCTGGGCCCCGACCACCAGGGCGAGGTCTCACCCTACGCCGCCCCCTCCCGCGCGACGGACCTCTCCGGGCTACCTCCGGCCTATGTCTCGGTGATGGAGTTCGATCCCCTGCGCGACGAGGGCATCCTCTACGCCCTCGGTATGCTGGAAGCGGGCGTTTCCGTGGAACTTCACGCCTACCCGGGCACCTTTCACGGATCGTCGCTCGTCCCCTTCGCCGAGCCCTCTCAACGCAATGCCCTCGAGGTGATGGGAGTGCTCCGCAAGCGCCTCGGCGCTGGCTAGGGCCATCCGCGGCGGCGACCATCGCCGGAATCTCATTGAATAATCGGTGTTCAACTTATAAAAATCTTATCCCCAACCGACCACTGCATCGAAAGGAACCCCTTTGGCTGTTTATGTTTTGCTGGAAGGAACATTGAAAGAGGGCGAAGTAGAGAGCTTCACGGAATTGTGCCGAGAGGCCTTCAAAGTGACGCGCGCGTTCGATGGCTGCCAGGAGATTCACCTAACCCTGAATGTCGAGAACCCGCACGAGTTCGTTCTCAATGAACTCTGGGACTCCAAGGAGCACTACGAAAAATATCTCGCATTTCGAATGGAAGACGGGACGGTCAAAGAGATCGGCTCCCACTGTGACGACGGGCCTTCGATCAGGATTTTTGACAAGAACTCTGCCTGAAAGGGGCCCGGGGGCCAGTCGGGCGGCCTCGGCGCACGGACCCGCCTGGTCGTCTCGAGTTGACCAAATGACCCAAATCGCTATTTTGGTCATTCTGGTCGGTGCCCGCCCGGCCCTGCCGATTCCCCCGAGCCAAGGAGTCCCCCCATGGCGGCCGCGACACCTCTCCCCGAATTCGATTCCCCCAAGCTGGTCGATCTGAACAGCCTCGCCTTCCACGACCATAAATACCTCTGGTATGAGTGGATGCGCGAAGAAGCCCCGGTCTGCGCGGGCAAGATCAGCATCATGAAGGTGACCCTGGTCTCGCGCTACGACGACTGCAAGATGGTCCTCAGCGACCCCCGCTTCATGCGCAACCGCGGCACGGCCCGGGGCAAGGGATCGAGCCCCATGCCCTTCCCCATGCCCAAGTCCATCGCGGCCCTGGCCAAGAGCATGATCATCGAAGACGACCCCGAACACCGTCGCCTGCGCAGCCTCGTGAACCAGGCCTTCTCGCCCCGGGCTGTGGCGGCGCTTTCGGATCGCGTGACGGGCCTGACCGAGGAAACCCTCGATGGGTTGAGCGGGAAGCAAGGCCCCATCGATCTGCTGAGCGACTACGCTCGGCCGATTCCCATGCGGGTGATTGCCGACATGGTGGGCGTGTCCGGCAGCGAAGCTCAAGAATTTTCCAAGATCATGGGCACCCTGACCCAGGGCTTAACCGGTATGCGGATGATCCGAACCCTATTTTGGGATCTCCGCCCGGCCCAGCGCTTCGTTCGGGGCCTCATTCACAGGAAGCGTGCCGAGCCCGGCGACGACATTCTCTCGGAGTTGATCGGGGCCGAGCATGAGGGTGAGCGACTGAACGAAGACGAACTGGTCGCGATGGTCTTTCTGCTGATGATCGGCGGTTTCGAGACCACCCAGCACCTCATCACCAACGGCACTCGCGCGCTGATCGAGCATCCCGGCCAAGTCGAACGCCTGCGCGCCAACCCGGATCTCTGGGGCTCGGCGCTGGAGGAAATCGTGCGCTATCGCGGCCCGGTCCACGGCACGAAGCTTCAGTACGCCGCCGAGGATATTAGCCTGCACGGCCAGACGATTTCCCGGGGTTCGCCCGTAATGCCCATGCTGGGCGCAGCGAATCACGATCCCCGGGTTTTCGAAAAGCCCGATGAATTCGACATTACGCGCGCACCCAATCACCACCTGGGCTTCGGGTTCGGCCCGCATTTCTGCCTCGGTCGCCAGCTTGCCCTGATGGAAGCCCGAGTGAGCCTGGAAAAGATCTTCTCCCGCTATCCAGACCTCCGTCTGGCCGTCCCGGCCAGTGAGCTCAAGATGGCCGCGATGCCCGGTTGGCATCGTCACGTCAGCTTGCCGGTGGAGCTTGGCTGATAAGGCCGACAAAGAGAGAGTGGAACCACCGGAGAAATTCAGCTTCGAAGGCGTTGCAGCAGAGATCGACGCCTTCCTGAGGCCCGAACCCGAAGGTCCCCAGGCCCGCAGGCGCGAGCGCATCCTGAAGGCGGCCGACGCGCTCTTTGTCGCCCACGGATACCGCAAGACCAGCGTGGACGATGTCGCGGACGCCGCTGGCGTCGCCAAGGGGACGGTCTATCTCTACTTCAGCAACAAGGCCGAACTCCTGCTCCATGTCATCGCGCTTCAGAAGCGGCAATACCTCGAGCGATTGGCGCCGGCCTTCGACCTCGCCCTACCCCCGGTCCAAAGGCTCCGCACCCTGATTCGCCTGGCGATCCAGGTGGGCCATGAATTGCCCCTGATCAACCGGCTGGGCTCGGCGGATCACGAAATCGAGGCTGTACTCGAGGATGCCGATGCGGCGACCCTCGACACGATCAACACCATGCAAATCGAATATCTGGCGCATCTGCTCGATGCCGTGACGGGGCATAGCCGACCCCGGGCAGCACTGGAAGCGCGGGCCCAGGTGCTAGTTGACCTGATCTTCGCTGTGGTCAACGGCGGCCGACAGGTTCGCCAGGGGATGCCCCTGGCGGCCTACACGGCAACTGTCGCCGAGATCATCGTCGATGGGATCGCGGGGGAAACGCCCGTCGCTGACGAAACGGCTTAGAGCGGCCGAATCGTGGGGGCCCTGAACGCACTGAGCCCGGCCTAAAGATGGATGACCGAATCTTCCCAAGAGCCCTCGACGAATATACGGAAGGCGATCCAACACACGACGATTCGACACCGCGCAGCTTCCCGCCGCCTCAGGCCCTTTCACACAATTCGTATATCTTGTCAGAGTTCTCGCACGGGTATTTTTCGAAGACCGCCATCGCTAGCAGACGAACAAGGAGACATCGTGAGTTGGAGTTTTGAAACCGAACCCGATTTCCAGACCCAACTGGACTGGATAGAGGCCTTTACCCGGGAGGAGATTGAGCCGTTGGATCTGATCTTCCGGGGTCCGGGCGATCCTTGGGATCCCAATTCCCCGGCGTTCCAGGCCATGGCGCCGCTCCGCAAAATTGTCAAGGAAAAGCGCCTCTGGGCCTGCCACCTCGGTCCGGAACTGGGAGGCGAGGGTTACGGGCAGGTGAAACTCGGCCTGATGAACGAGATCCTTGGCCGCAGCCGGTTCGGCCCCAGTGTCTTCGGGTGCCAGGCGCCGGATTCCGGCAACGCAGAAATACTGGCGCATTTCGGCACTCCCGAGCAAAAGGAGAAGTACCTGACGCCGCTGCTCGAAGGCAGGATCGCCTCCTGCTACTCGATGACGGAGCCCCAGGCCGGATCCGACCCCGCCGAGTTCACCTGCCGGGCTCATCGCGAGGGCGACGAGTGGGTGATCAACGGCGAGAAGTGGTTCGCCTCCCATGCCCGCTTCTCAGAGTTCTTGCTGGTCATGGTGGTGACCGATCCCGAGGTTCCTATCCACCGGGGAGCGTCCATCATCCTCGTCGAGAGAGACACACCGGGCATGGAAATCCTGCGCAACTCCGCTGTGGGCCCCTATGTCGAGCAGGGTGACGGTGTACACGGCTACATTCGTTTTACCGACTGCCGGGTGCCGGCGGATCACCTCTTGGGGGAGGAGGGTCAGGGCTTTCTCGTGGCCCAGACCCGCCTTGGAGGCGGTCGCGTACACCATGCCATGCGTACCGTCGGCGTACTAAAGAAGGCGCTGGATATGGGCTGCGAGCGTGTTCTGAGCCGCACCACTAAGGGCGAATTGCTGGCAGACAAGCAGATGACCCAGGACAAGATTGCCGACAGCTACACCCAGATCCTTCAGTATCGCCTGCATGTGCTCTATACCGCCTGGCTGATCGACAAGCACAAGGAGTACAACCGCGAAGTGCGCAAGGAGATCGCGGCCATCAAAGCGGCCACTCCTAGGGTGCTGCAGGACGTTATTTATCGCATGATGCAGCTGCACGGCAGCATTGGTGTTTCCGACGAAACTTCGCTGATGACGATGTGGGCTAATATTCCCGAATTGGGCATGGTCGATGGGCCTACCGAGGTCCATAAAGTGACGGTGACGCGCACGGTACTCCGCGATCACGCCGCGGCGCCGGGCCTCTTCCCCACCTATCACACCCCCTCCCAGCGAGAGCGGGCGCTTGAGAAATATGGACACTACCTGCCGCCTAAAAATGCATAAAGCGAACAGACGAGGCTGAAAGTGATGAACAGCAATCAAGACAACCCCCAGAATTTTGACGCCATCGTCGTCGGCGCTGGTTTTGCCGGGCTCGCGCTGATTCACCACCTGCGCGAGGCCGGCCTGTCTCTGCGTGTATTTGATCGCGCATCCGACATCGGGGGAACCTGGGCCTGGAACCGCTACCCCGGCGCGATGACAGACAGTGAGAGCTACTACTACTGCTTGACCTTTTCCAGGGAGATCCTGCAGGAATGGTCCTGGACCCAGCGCTATCCCGACTGGCAAGAGACCCACGACTACATGCACTTCGTGGCCGACAAGTGCGAGATGTGGCCCCATATTCAGCTCAACACCGAAGTCGTCGGTGCTGATTATCAGCCCGGCAGCGGCCGATGGCGGGTCCGCACGGGCGGCGGCGAGGAGTACACCTGCAAGTATTTCATCAGCGGTATGGGCATGATATCCGAACCCGTGATCCCGAAAATCGAGGGCATGGAACGCTTCGAAGGGCCGCTATTTCATTCCTCGCGCTGGCCCGAGGGCTTGGACTACGCGGGTAAACGTGTGGGCATCATCGGCGCCGGTGCCACCACCGTGCAGATGGTCCCCGCCGCGGCCGATGACGCCGAGAGTATCACCGTCTTCCAGCGCACACCGAACTTCATCCTCCCGGCCATGCAGCGGCCGATGACGCCGGAGTGGGAGAAGGAGATCAAGGAGAACTACGACGAGATCATCGCCAAATGCCGCAATCATGTCTTCGGCATGGCCTTCGACAGCCCGGTGGGTCGGAACCTGGCAGATACTCCGCCCGAGGAAGTGCAGCAGATTTTCGAGGAAAACTGGAACGGCAGTTTTCGCTGGGTGTTCGAAACCTTCGACGACTTGCTGGCCGATGCGGAAGCGAACAGGCTGGCATCGGAATTCATCATCAACAAGATGAAGGAACGCGTCGACGACCCCGAAACCGCCGATCTGCTCGCACCCTCGACGGACGATTACCCGCTTTTCGCCAAGCGTCCGCCGCTGGATCACGGCTACCTCGAGGCTTTCAATCGCGACAACGTACACTTGGTTGACATCAAAGACCGCGAACCGATAGTCGAGATCACGGAAACAGGCGTGCGCACAACAGCGAACGACTATGAGTTCGACATCGTCGTCCTAGCCACCGGCTTCAGGGCCTACACCGGCGCGTTGGAAGCCTTTCCCATTCGCGGAAGCAGCGGCCAGACGCTGAGGGAGAAGTGGAAAACCTCTTCCAATTCCATCCTGGGGGTCTGCGTGGCGGATTTTCCCAACCTGTTCACAGTGACGGGTCCCCAAGCGCCTTTCGCCAACCTGCCCACGTCCATCGAGCAGAACGTCATGTACATCACCGACTGCATCAGAAAGATGGAGAGCGAGGGCTACGATATCGCCGTTCCGCAGCAGGCTGCCGAGGATGAGTGGTCGGCTCATGTGGCCGAATTACACGCGCAGACCCTGATGAACCAGGGTGACAAGGTGCACTCCTGGATGATGGGCGCCAATATCGAGGGCCACCAATCGCGGGTGTTGATCTACTTCGGGGGCGCGAACGTCTACTACGACAGGTTGCGCGAATCCGTCGATTCGGGTTTTCCGGAACTGCGATTCGAGCGGATCGTCGCCTAGACATCCAGAAAAAGAGCCCCCTCCGCCGCAAGTCCGCAGATGAATCGGCCTCGGGGGCGCCCCTATCGGCCCGGGGATCCCGGGCGAGCAGCGAGCGCCGCCGGTCGAAGAAGAGCTGAGTATGCCCAGCCCTACCGGTACGCGACAGAGCGTCCAGGAGCGTCTCAGCACGTCACTCCGTCCGTGCGCAGGTCCATCCCGGTGCGTACCGCTTCGTTCGAGTGCGTCATACGGACCCAAAAGAGGACCTGCTGGGCGGCGGTCAGGGGACGGCCCTCGTCACGGATCTCCCGAAAAACTTTGGCCTAACTCCCATGACCACACTGTGCGAGAGTTCACCTTGGATGAGCAATCGTCGGGTTCTTTAGGCGACGAGGGATCGCGTAGTCCTGTCGTATCAGAATCCAGAGCTTGATCCGCCATGGCGCAAAATCAGGAGGCCTGCGCGCTTAGGCGCTGGCGGATGAGAAAAACACGGCCATCGCATTATTGCTGAGATTTTCCATTAGCATCAACCCGGATTAACAAACCCCCTGAGGATCTTATTCGCATGGACTCGCAAAAAAAATCACTGCTATTCGCAGCTTTTCTATTTACTGTCTGGACGCTTTCCTGCGCCTCTCCGATGAAAACAGGTTTCGATGTGGATCCCGCCGCTGACCTGAGCCAATACAAGATGTTCGCATGGGTTGGTCCTGGACCGTTGACCAAAGCCAAGGAAGGCACGGCCACAGCGAGCTTCATCAGCCCACTCGATGACCAGAGAATACGCTCCTCGGTGAACCGAACGCTCGAGAAGTTGGGCTACTGGCTGGCCGTGTCACCCGATGTGCCAGACATGGTCCTGGCCTACAGCGTAGGATCTGAAGATAAAGTTCATGTCCACCAGTCGCCAGGGATGACCATGACCCCCTATCCGTATTACGGCCAGTATCGATATGGGGGCTGGCACTCGACTTCCAGTGTCAGCGTACAGCAGTACACAGAGGGTACGCTGTCTATAGAAGTGTACGACAGCAAGACCGAGCAGGCTGTCTGGGTCGGGTGGGCTTCCAAGCGGCTATCACGCAGTGATGATTCCAGAGCAGTGATTTCCGAGGCTGTGTCCAAAATCTTGAAAGAGTTCCCGCCTGCTCGGGACAAGTGAACTCGTGTTGCGGACTGTCAGATAGCCAAAGAGTTCCGCCACCGGCCCCCCCGATTTCCTCGCCAACGCCTTCTCGGCCGGGACACTCAGAGGAGCTCGGGCTTATTCGACTGACCGTGGGTGGCTGTTTTAGCCAGTGAGATCATTGAAGCGATATCGCTGAGATTCGCAGGAATCACCAACGAGTTCGCTTCCTTGGCCAACTCACCGAAGCTGTCGATATAGAGTTCTGCGATCCGTAGCTGCATCGCGGCATCACCACCCTCTTCAATTAGCGCTGAACCGACCGACCGAATTCCCTCAGCTGTGGCGCTTGCAACAGCGAGAATTGCTGCTGCCTGGCCGTTGGCTTCGTTCACCTGCTTCAACTGCTCTGCCTCGGACTGCTTGATCACCTCCTGCTTCGAGCCCTCGGCCTCGTTAATCTTCGCGTCTCGAACGCCCTCGGACGTCAGCACGGTCGCACGCTTTTCGCGCTCGGCACGCATCTGCTTCTCCATCGCGGCGAGCACATCCTGGGGGGGCTTAATGTTTTTAATCTCGTAGCGAAGAACCTTGACTCCCCAGGAATCTGAGGCCTGATCGACTTCGTGTACGACGTTGGCGTTAATGGTCGCACGCTCTAGAAAAGTTCGATCCAGATCGATCTTACCGATTTCGCTACGCAGTGTGGTTTGGGCGAGCTGCGAAATTGCGAAGGTGTAGTTTCCGATGCCATATGATGCGAGCTTCGGATCCATCACCTGAAGGTAGAGCACTCCGTCGACACCGACCTGCACGTTATCCCGCGTAATGCAGATCTGTTCTTCGATGTCGATCGCATGTTCTTTCAGGGAGTGACGATAGGCGGCTCTTTCTGCGAAGGGCACCAGAATGTGAAATCCAGCGGTAAGGGTTTTTCTGTATTTGCCCAAAAACTCGATTACGTAAACGCTTTGTTGAGGTACGACCACGGCGCTCTTGGCCAAGGTCACGATAACCAGAAGCGCCACTGCGATGGCTGCAATGAACCCTAAATTCGCCATGATGATCTCCTTCTTGTGTTGAGTACGATCGAAAAAACGTGCGACTGCCAGACTTGATCCGGGTAACTTCCGATCTCACTGCTCGGCGCGTATCGACAGTGTCAATCCCTTGGACTCTTCGACGACTGCCCGGCTTCCCGCAGTCAGCGGCTCGATGCCAATGTTTCGGACTTGCCAGACTGCACCTCGCAGTGTGGCGCTCCCGGTGGCGCCTGGTGCAATGAGTTCGTTCACTGTCGCGGTCTCCCCCACCACCCCTAGCTTGATGTCTGGAGTTTCTCCACGAATCTTATTGTAGATTCGCGACCGGAAGAGCAAGAGAGCAGTGACCGCGATAAGTGAAAACACCAGCCATTGCCCCCACATCGGGAGAGCAATGGGCGTGAGGCCGATTAGGCCAACCGCAATCGCGGAAATTCCCAAGAACACCAGATAGAACGCTGCGTCTACTGCGAGCTCCGCTGCTAGGAGAAGCGCACCAAGCGCACACCATTGCCACCAGATCACCTTTGCACCTCGAACCGATAAATTCGGATAAGCCGACACATTCTGTCAACCGGGTCGACCGGGAGTATCGTAAAGATTGCGGCGGTTGCCCATTGCAACCTGCTCCGAAGACTAAAATGAAGGTCAGCTTCGGGCGCTCGGATGCAAATCCCCCAGCCCGCGACGGGGCTCCCCGCAGGAATTCAACATAAAGCCCATACTCGGAAGTGATGCCGGAACCTGACTTGAATCTCCTATCCCCTACAGCGCGCTGGGAATAGGGACCTCGTTTTTTGTATCTCTGAGCAAACTTCCTGCCCGTTTGAGAGCGACTTAGGTCCCGCTCTTTGGCTTGGTCCGGGTCTCTCCTATGGTCTCGATGATCGTGTCCTTTTTTTTGGGGGGGGCCGCGTTTCGCTTCCTGACTCGGTTCTTACACGGGACAGAAAAGTGGAGACAGGAATGATGAGACGATCCATGAAGGAGTTGCTGTTGTTGGCAGTGCGCTCGGTGGCGAATTGGCATCGCCCCGGCGACCTCCCGAATGTTTTCATTTTCACCACGCCCCGGAGTGGGTCGACGTGGCTGATGGAATTGATTCAGACACAACCCAAATTCAAACTATGCAGTGAGCCTCTAGATCTGAGAATTCCCGAGATATCCCGTCGACTGGGGGTTTCGAGTTGGGAAGAACTGTATCAGGATGCGACTTGGCCCCGGATTCAAAACTATTTTGAGGGCCTCTGTAGTGGGCGCATACGGTTTCTCAACCAAGCGCCTTTTTGGCCCCAATATCGGGCCTTGACCTCGCGCCTCCTGGCGAAGATCCTGCACGGGGGTGAAGCGCAGATGGCTCGCTTGGCTGAGTCGTGCAATGCGCGAGTTGTTCTTCTCCTGAGGCATCCCATTCCAGTCAGCCTATCGCGTGAGGTGACGCCTCGGCTCGAAGCTTTCCTGACCAGTGACTACAGCGGCCATTTCAGCGAAGAGGAACTGGCGTTCGGCTGGGAAATCTTCCATGCGGGCTCCGGGCTCGAAAAAGGGGTTCTGGATTGGTGTCTGCAGAACGCGGTCCCGCTGCGCGAAGCCGAGAGCGACTGGACCGTGATCAGCTATGAGGAGCTGGTTTTGGCGCCGGCGGCGATTCTCTCTGGATTGGCGGAGGAGCTGCAACTTGAAGCGCCAGAATTGATGCACGCGAGCCTGCACAAGCCCTCGGCCACGGCCAAGAAGTCAGATCGGGTTACGGCGGATGCCTTAAACGGCCCAATGGACGGGGATCAGGCGTGGTGGCTTGTGAGCAAGTGGCGAGAAAAGGTAACTGAGGCGGAAGAGCGCTCAGCAATGCAGATATTGGAGCGATTCGGGTTGGATCAGTATCGGTTCGGCGAGGTGCTCCCGCGGCCCCCTCTGTGGATCGGGCCGCCCCTCAAGGCGCCTTCTCTATAGGTGCCAGGTAGAAGTCCGATCTTTGTTTCGTGCTGCTAGATCAACGACTCTGGCTCGATGAGGAGATCATCGGGCGAGGGCATTTCACTCTACAACTGAACCTTCGCTCTGCCGCGAGGAGGGCCCGATGAAAATTGCCATTTTATCTCCCAGCTTTCTGCCCGCTGTGGGCGGCATGGAATTTGTCGTACATAGCCTGGCGGTGGAGTGGGGGAAGCAGGGACACGAGGTTTTGGTCGTGAATGCGGTTAGCGAACGGCCGACACACCCAGAAGCCAACTACTCAGTGGCTCGTTTCCAAACCATGAGAGGAGCCCCGCGACTGGGGTATCACCGGTTTCCTTTCTCGGGCTATACGCGCCGTTCGATCGAGAAGATTCTCCGAGGCTTCGACCCCGACTTCATCTCTGCGCATATGGGCTATCCGACCGGCCACTGGTTGGAGTCGGCTAGAGGCAGAAGAAGATATGTGGTCACCTGCCATGGTAGAGACATTACCCATTTTGATTGGGGCTTCCGTAAGCGATATGGGATTGACCGGCAGCTTCGGGATGCGCTCAATCACTCTATCGGTGCCATCGCGATCAGCACGCATGCTCGTCGGATGATGGAAGAGTTGGGGGTAAGTTCCTCAGTGATTCGGGATATTCCCAATGGGGTTGACTTGGAAAGGTTTCAGAAGTCGGTGGAGTTCGACTTCAGGAAGCGACTTGGCCTGGAGCCCGAAGCTCTGATCGTCTTAAGCGTGGGAAGGGAACACCCCCAGAAGGACTATAAGACCGGGATTCAAGCTTTTCTGCGAGTCGCGCAAGCAGAGGAAAACGTCTACTACGTGATCGCAGGCGATAAGGTGAGTGCTCATCAAACACTCATCGACGAGTTGGACCTCAGTGAACGAGTCCGATTCAGCGGGGTCTTGCACGGCGACGCAATGGTGGGCGCCTACCAGCAATCCGACATCTTCTTCTCTTCGTCGATCTGGGAGATGATGCCGCTGGTTGTTCTGGAGTCCATGGCCACGGGCCTACCGGCCGTGGTGACAAATGTCAGCGGGAGTCAGGACCTGGTCGTGGATGGCGAGACGGGGTTTGTGGTTGAGCCGCGAAAAGCCGAAGCCTTGGCCGATGCCCTGCTTGATCTTGTTCGCGATCAAGACAAGCGGGAGAGGTTCAGGCAGAACGTGCTGCGCCGCGCTAGCGACTACTCATGGGATGAGATCAGCCGTCGCTATCTGAGCTTGGCTTGAATGGCTCTTGCGTTTTCCTCCCCGATGACTGCCCGTCACGGGGCTCCCCCCTATAGGGACTTGCCATACCCCCGGCACACCCCCCGGACGCCCGGCCAGAAGGCAGCCTCACAGGCCTACTCGTTGAGCCGAGGCTGACCCACCCGGACTCTGCGCCCGACCCAGCCCCTTCGATTTATTGAATCGCATCAGATTCAGATAAATCACCCCGGGCCTCCTGGGGTCTGACGACATACACCGCGGGCAGCGATATACGCCGGGGGCAGCGATGCGTTTGTCAGACCAGGCCCCACGGCTGAAGGCCGTCTTCGCCCT
>JAPKBZ010000220.1 GCA_028823175.1 Myxococcota bacterium | reverse complement strand
TTTCGGCCGGGCCCTCCAGGGGCATGTGAGTCCGCCGTCGCCCTTCGAGATCGTATGCGAATGCGGTCGCTGTGCTGAAGAACGGGACAAAGGCATCGGTCCCGACTTGTGGCAAGGTGTTAGCCCAATGCCGCGTCCAGGCCCTCCTTTAGTGATCTCATTTTTACCTCGGCGCTCCCTAGATCGATTTCGGCTGAGATCGATTGTTCCAGCGACCATCGTAGTGCCATCAGGATCTCCGTTGCGGTCGAACCGCCCTCTATGGCCGCTCGAAGATCGTCTGCGACATCCGATCTTCCCAAGCCCTCCAGCTCCTCGCAGACGGCTTCTGCTTCAGCGTAGTAGTCTCGTGCCATTTACTGTCCTCCGAGATGTGAGAAGCTCCGCAGCAGCACGCCACCTTCTGGGACGACTGCCTCGATCCCGCCTCCTACTGAACCCGAGGTCAGACGGCTCGAGGACGCCCTGAACGCACCTCGGGCAGGCATGGTCGGCCGCGCCAGCACCGAGGGAAATCCAGCCAGCAGTGCTCTGGCAAGTGAGCATGAGCGCGCCTAATCCTGATGACGCCGGCTCAGGTTGCTGTGAGTCGGTGGATTGAGCACGGATACGATCCGATCGATATCTGCTTGAGACATTCGATCCACTGGCATCGATATGGTGCTCGAATCGCTCATATGGATCTCTAGTCGCGGGGCTGATTCCAATAGCTCGGCACTCACGATTGAAGACAGGGAGACTACAGTTGCCTTTCGAAACGGCGTGATGCGCCAGACCATTCTCCCTTTCCTAATTGCAACCACGGGTACCAGGAAAGACCAGGCTGTGAGCAGCGCGGCGACCAAGAACATTGCAAGAGCCGCCCGACCCGAAAGCGAACCCAAGTCTCGCGTGACCAACAGCAGCAACATCGAAAGCATCACAAGAAGAGGGCCGACGCCAAACTCTCTTCTGCGCATAGCGGTGAATGGTCGCCCCATCTGCGGATTCCTACCTATTGCCATTTTCACGTTGCCTGACTTCGTTTCTAATTGCGGCAGGGGGCTACTTGAAGAACTCACGCTTGACTATTCGCCCATTATCGAGCGATATCTCACAAGCGAACGATGTAAACGAGTAGGCAACAAGAGGCTCGATCGACTTGATGCGGTAGTAATAGTCCTCTCGATCGACTCGGGGATACTCTGCTCTCCACAGCACTCGGCCGTTTAGATCAAGACAGACCAAGTTCGAAATCTCGGCGGTCGCCGAATCCGGGTCGTACAACACAACGATACGCCCCTTCACCCTGTAGGCGGACTCGACCGGGTGTTCAGTGGCTATTGATCGATCATCAAACCTGATGACATCGCCTGCGAACTCCAATGGTTCGGCATTCACTCGAACGGTACTCCCGGGCCAAAGTTCTTTCTCGGAATCTTGCTGAGAAGCTCAAACTGCTCAGCGCCGCCACGGCCACCGAATGTGCCGCCAGATGCACGCGATCGCAGCAAGCGCGTACCACCTGGGACAAGAACCTCCTGAATAAAGTCCCCTCGGTTGCCTGGCGGCAAATCCAGCGCCTCTCTCGCAAACGCTGAGCTTCGAGGTCTCGTCTTCGTCAAGAAAGATCCAGCCGTGCTATCCCCGGAGAATACGCGAAAGAACGTCTCATCCCCTGTCGTCGTAAACTCTCTGATGAAGCCTCTAGCATTTGGCAACCTCGCCGTACCCGTTGTGGCCCCACGCACCACCGCCCCAGTCGCACGCGCGGCCGTCTTGAAGGCTAGTCCGCCCACGGCGGCCAGGGCAATGGTTTGGCCGGGGTTTTCGAGCGAGTAGGCGACCTCGCCGCCCACATACTCATTAAACATCGCCATGGTGCTGTTCGCCGCCCAGGACGCATAGCGACCGTCATCCCAGGCTTCGTCCGCCCACCGGCCGCGCACGGCGGCGTCGTGCTGCACCAACCCGCTGAGCCCACGTCCCCCATCGCCAAAGGCGGCCGTTGCGACATCCCATCCGGCAAGCTCATTGGGTCGCCCCTCAAACGCCCACGACGGCACGCCTCGATCAAGCGATCCGATGCCCCTTGAGGACCGGCCCGTGGGGTCGTTGTAGATGTAGGGGTTGTGCTCCGCGAATG
>JAPKBZ010000219.1 GCA_028823175.1 Myxococcota bacterium | reverse complement strand
ATATGGCTCTCCTCGCTCCAACCTATTTCTATTCCGGCTCTATTCCGGCCAATCGTCTTCTACTGATTGTCGGCGACGAGATCTAGCACGCAATGGCTATTGATGTCCTAGAAGAACCTCGAGGTCTGGGAATTCACTCGCCAGCTCGCGCAAATTCGTGAGACTTTCGACGCTGCGCGAGCGATCGAGACTGAAGGTTCCAGGCTCGACGCCATGATCCCAACCCCAGCGAGTATGCGAGGCGTCTCCCACTAACAATTTCGGGCCTGACGTCGTTCGAACAAGGAACGCGGTGCTTCCGGGCGTATGGCCGGGAACATGAATGGCCCAGACACTTCCGTCTCCGAAGATGTCCACGACCCCCGCGAATCGACGATCAGAGTCGACTTCGAAAGGCCAGACCTGGAGCACTCCGGCGGATCCAATCATCCGGTCGATCGTCCCACGCGTGAAGAGATTCAGACAGTTGGAAGCCGAAGTTTCTCCAGGTCCCACGTAGACGGGGGTTCCCTTCGGCACATCCGGCAGTCCCATCACATGATCGAGGTGGAGATGAGTCAAGAAAACGCCGGTCAACGGCTCCGACTGCGATTGAAGCCAGCCGGCGGTCGTCACATGAATATCAAGAGCCTCGGTATTCATCGCGTTCTCCACCAAGAATGCGA
The DNA here is from genome assembly GCA_028823175.1 of Myxococcota bacterium. Lineage (GTDB taxonomy): Bacteria > Myxococcota_A > UBA9160 > UBA9160 > UBA4427 > JAZXM01. The sequence continues at coordinate 1,461 of JAPKBZ010000219.1, read as the reverse complement.
TGCGATCATTTCCGTCCTCGCTTTGAAAGCCACTTTCTACGCCACTGTCAACGATGAACATCCCGAACTCGGGATGACGCAAGACATGGAAGAAGACTCCGATCGGCTCGTCACCGTCTTCGAGGCCTGCCGCCTGCGCAGCCGGATGATCGAGATTGATCATGCCGCTCCGTGCGACGGCCCAATTCGCGGCTTTGACCGTCTCGAACTCGATGGGACCGGGAATGTCGATCACCGCAGTCAGATTCCCCGACGCACTGGACTGGCCCAAAGCCAAGGGCTGGGTCGGGTGGTGGCTGGCCGCACACGCGGCACCCATCAGCCAGAGGCCGATCGGAAACAGAGCGGTCGCCCGGAATTTTCGAGTCGTGATCATCAAATCTCTCCCCGGTTGTCGAGAATGCCTGTGCCGCTCGGGGCACCCTCTGTTTGAGATCAAAGAATCGTCCACCTCATTTCGTATTTAAACTGGCTATAAATGCATGTTAATATGCATATATGAATACATCCTGGGAAGACGCAGAAACGTTCCTGGCCGTGGCCGAGCATGACAGCTTCAGCGCCGCTGCCGCCATGCTCGGGGTAGGTCAGCCGACGATTTCCCGCCGAATCGCGAACCTCGAGAACCGACTGGGGTGTCAGCTCTTCACCCGGAATAAATTGGGGGCCCAGCTGACTGAAACCGGCGCAAAGCTGCTTCCCGCCGCAGAACAGATGGCGCGCTGGGCCGGAGAATTCGGCCGACTCGCCCAGGGCACTGAGATCGAGCCGACGGGAACAGTTCGTGTCGCCGCGCCTCCCGGGCTCGCATTCGAAGTCCTGGCTCCGCTGGCCGCGACCCTGCGTGAAGAGCACCCGGAGATCCGCCTCGAAGTGCTGGCGAGCGTCGATTACATCGACCTGGCTCGCGGCGGGGCCGATCTTGCAGTTCGGACGCGAGAGAACCAGGAGCCGGAACTGACGACGATTTACAGTGCAGAATTTTCGACCGCCATTTATGCAACGAACGCGTACAAAAAACAACTCATGAAAAAACTGGCTGACACCGGTCGTCCGCCCAAGCCCTATCGGATCGAAGACCTCGACTGGATCCCTGGGCAACCCCCTACGAACAAGTCGCACCGAGGCCCATGCTCGAACGCCGAATTCCAGACTTCAGACCCGCCTTTGCCTCGGACAACTATCTGGTCCTAAAGCGCGCACTCCTCGCCGGACTCGGTGTCATGGTTCTCGAAAAGCAGGGTGCCGAAGACACGGCGACCGAGAACGAAAGCCTCACAGAGATCGACCTCGGCTTTTCGCTCCCGGCAATTGCTACTACCTCATCTGCGCGAAGAGCATGCGCAATGTCCCGCGCGTGCGTGCCGTCGCCAACGTGCTGATCGACCGCCTCCACGCAGCCGATGAGCGAGATCGGAAGCCTTCGAGTTAGGCGGCCGAGAAACAATCTCGCGCGGCCGC
>JAPKBZ010000108.1 GCA_028823175.1 Myxococcota bacterium | reverse complement strand
GCCTACGAGATCGCGTTCATGGAGAAGTTTCTCGCACAGTCCGGCTGGTCCATTGGCGGTTGACTCTGCTTTCGGCTTCAGCCCCCCTGTCCGATTCCTCGGCCAAAGACCCCGCGAGCGACCGAAGACATTCAGCTTGACATCTCACGGGATCCCCTAGGGATTTAACATAACGCCCAGACTCGGACGTTGTGTCAGAACACAGCTTGTATGTCCTATCCCCACCCCCAGAGAACTCCGAAACCATCCCAGATTGGCTCTCAGGGTTTTCTGATGCCCTCAGAAAATTCAAAAGCCTTGAGTTTGCAGGCTTTTCTGTGGCTGATGGAGTGTGCTGCGCATGCGTGTGGATGTTCTTTCTGGGAGGGGAGATGATGCTGTTATGCGGCAGTTTGTTCTGTCAATTGTTCTGGTTCTGATGGTGAGCGGTTCTGCGAGTGCTGCCAGTCTCAACGTTGTTGGAGGGCAACTGCTTGGTGCTTCTGGCGTTGCTGTTGGGGGCAATCTTTACGACGTTCAGTTCATGGATGGAACTTGTATCGATTTGTACGATGGCTGCGATGAGGCATCGGACTTTACGTTCACCGATTTCGCCTCAGCTAGTCTCGCAGCACAAGCACTTCTCGACCAAGTATTTCTTGACGGAGCAAGTGGAAACTTTGATACCTCCCCGCATTTGACGACCGGATGCGAGACTACGACCGAGTGTTACTCACACACCCCCTATGAAGTAGCCATCTCGAACTTACAAGCCGCTCTTGCGTTTAATGGGTATGCGACTGGTGAGCGGTACGGCGATGGCGCTCCAATCACATGGAACGGCGTCAACACGTTTGCGTCAGATGAAGCAAGCCTTCACAACTATGCGGTCTGGACCCATACTCGGACGTTGTGCCAGAAGGCAGCTTGAATGTCCTATACCCCGGCAATCCGTCAGTGATCTGCCAGCACGACGCGGCCGGCGGGAGCATCCGACACTATCGGCACTGTCCAGACAGCGGCGTTCAGTGCGCCGTCACCGTTCGAGTCATGAGCCACACCGACAGGGCCGCCACGAGATAGCCTGCAACGCCCACCCAATATGTCGCGCTGATCCCGACCACGAGGGCGATCGCAACAGCAAGCACCGAGGCGAGAACGGAAAATGCGCCGTTCACGCCCCAGAACCAGGGCGTCAACATCTGCCGCTCCTCGCCGGCGAGCCGGATACCGACCGGAAAGGCCATGCCCATGAAATAGCCCATGGGAAGCATGACTCCGATACTGGCTGCGATGCGGCCAGACATCGGCGCACTCCTCATCGCATCCAGCACCCACGGCATCGCGATACCGATCACGGCGAGCATGGCGATCATGGCCATCAGCACCCTGGGCGCGAAAGCGGGCAGATCGGCGTCCTGGATCCGCGACGTGGAGAGACTGCCGGCCGCACTCGCGACCAGCAGCGAGAAGAGCACCACCGACAGGCTGTAGGTGGGATGACCCAAAAAGATCGCCAGACGTTGCAGTTGCGAAATCTCGACGAGCATAAAAGCGGTCCCGATCGCAGCGAAGAACGCGAGGTGCGGCCACGAGCCGGAGAAGCGCACCCGGCGCAGGCTGAATGCGAGCGGGACGAAGACCACGAGCACGACCAGACCGCCGATCACCGCGGCCAGCCGCGCCAACACCCCCACCGCCTCGAGGTTCGCCTTGTCGGCCGGATAGCCCGCGTCCTCTGCGCCGCCGCCGATCTGCCCCAGCGGCACCATGTTGAAGAAGAACGGCCGATCGTCGGTGGAGGGCGACAGGTCGAGCGGCAGACTCTTCACTACCTCCGCCTCGAAATCGTTCGCGGCGATCGCCGTAAACACGGGATCCATCGATCCACGCGATGAGAAGCGAATCTCAAAATTACGCTCGCGCGCGAGCTGCTCGAGCTGCTCGAGGTCGGCGTTGCTGAAGGGCTCGTTCGAGGCGACCAGATTGCCCCATAGGCCGCGCTTGATCACGGCCATGTGGCTGGCCGGATCTGCAATGCCGCGGCGCCGGAGCGCCTCTGCAGCGATCGACATCAAGCGATAGGTCTCGCCCGGATACCGTCCCCGGTACCAACGCGTAAAGCTGAGAACTCCGCCCGGCTTCAGCCGATCGAAGAACGTCTCCCAGGCCTCCACGGTGTAGAGGGAGTTCTCGCTCAGCACGAACGCACCCGCCGCCGTCGCAGCCCAGGTGTCGATCAGCGTCGCCATGATGATGTCGTAGCGCTCGTCCGAACGGCTCAGGTAGCTGCGCGCCTCATCGTTCACGAGCTGGAAGCCTGGCAGCTCATCGAGATGCCCGGTGTAGTCTCCGAATTCGTCACTGAGCGCGCTCGCGATGGCAGAATTCATCTCCAGGCCCGTCACCCGGGGCTGGCCCATCACATGGGCAGCGAGCATGTCCTGTCCGCCGCCCACGCCGATTACAGCGACCGACCCCTCCGGCCGGAACTCGTGCACGAACGTCGGGAGGTCACCGGTCAACTTCTCTACGTTCCGCAGCGCGTCCTTCTGCCCATCGAACCGCCAGAGCAGAGTTCCCGCAGTGGCGTCGATCTTCAGACCGAGGGCAGAGTTCTTCGTGGCGCCGGTGACGCGAATCCGCGAATAGGAGTTCCAACGCTCCAGCAGCGCCGGGGCCTCCTGCGCACCCTTGGCCCATGCGACTTCGATCAGGGGCTTGCGCTGGGCGAAGCGGATGCCGATTGCGGTAGTCAGGATCACGAGGATGATCGCCGAGGCCCAGGTGGCACGCCGCAAGCCGACCGGCACATCTCGGCGCGCAAATAGAACGGCAGCGACCGCCAGCAGCGAGCAGACGAAGAAGATCGAGGTGAAGACGTCACCAATCGCGTCGAGTAGGCCTACGACTCCAGCACAGCCGACTGCCGCCCCCGCCAGGTCGTATGCGTAGATGCGGCCGACCTGGTTGGGAAAGCGAGTCAGCGCCAGGCAGATCACGATTCCGCTGGCGGTGAACGGAAGGAGCATCAGCACCAGCGTGATCGCGCGGAACAGGGCCATCTGATCGGCGCTGAACTGGAGCGACACGTGAATCCAGGTGCTGCCCGCGACCGCCAGCGCGAGTACGAGGCTGAATGCCGCCATCGCCGAGCGCGTGCGCGCGAGCGAGAAAGCGTTCGGCATCAGGTAGACGGCCATCGCGCCCGCACTGAGTCCCAGCATTGCAAGGGAGACCGCGACGAACGCGAAGTGGTACCACATCGTCACGCTGAACACGCGAGTCAGCAGGATCTCCATCATCAGCGTACCCAGGGAGACCAACAGGACGCCGAGCATGCCCGTCCTGTCGAGGGTCAGTTCCTCGACACTCGCTTCTCGTTCCGTTCCGTCAGAGTCCATCCACACCCTCACCGAGTCGCGCTGTCGGGTCGGGCGACACCCGAGCGACCCACCCCACGCTCCCCTCCCCCGGAAAACTTCGCCCAAGCCTAGCTCATCGGCGCACGCAGCTGTCTTCTGGAACAACGTCCGGGAAACAGCTTGAATGTCCTATAGCCTCTATTTAAGCTCGATCCCGGAGCCAATCTTCTGGAGTTCGTCATTGACAAGGAGTCGGACGCGATGATTTCGCCGCAACTCAAGGAAATTCTCCGGTCAAGCCTATTCATCAACCGGATTGTGTGGGCCAGCATTACCATCTCGATCGGCGCCTACGTCGTGGTGGCCTGGACATCCGCCCAGCAACCGGGAACGTCTTCGGCCGTGTCCGAGACCCTGCAACTTTCCATGTTTGTGGCTGCAATCGCCATCGGATTTCTATCGCTATTGATACCCAGGTATCTGCCTTCGGATAAACATATTCGCTCCTTCTTTTTAGAAGACGTGGCGCCGGAAGATCTTGCGCGCAACCCGCAGCTTGACGTAGTCGATCCGGATCGCCTTCGGATGATCCAAGCGTTGGACCCCATTGAACGGAAACTCGTCCGACTACCTAGCCTGTATTTCACACCCTTCATTCTGCGGCTCGTGCTCAACGAGGCGATCGTGATCTTCGGCCTTGTGTTGTCTTTCATCTCACACACGTTCCCTCCGATTCTCCCGTTCGCAGTGGCGGCATTGACCTTGAACATCATTGCCTTCCCAAAGATCGACCGGTTCGCAGAAAGGGCATCTCGCTTCGTGTATTGATCGCCCGCCACGAGATCCCCTAGGGATTTAACATAACGCCCCCATACCCGGACGTTGTGCCAGAAGACAGCTTGTATGTCCTATCCCCGCCGCTGAACTGTTCTAGACGATTTACGAAGACGGAGGCCGCGAAACCCATCGGCTCGCACGGTGTTGCCCCCACGGCCGCTGGCTCGCCTGGCTTGGGTAGGGCTACGCCTCGCGCTGCTCAGCTGGAAGGAGGCGATGATCCGAATGGGTTTCCATAAGACCCAGATAGTCCGAAGTGTTGTAGTGATACGACCATGGATATCGACGAGCGACAACGGCCCCGCAGCGATCCGCCGGCATCTCCATGCGGGGTCCGATTCACCACGACCGCGTTACCGATTACTGCCAGCGATCCACCCAGCCGCAACGCCTCTGCCGATTTTGTGAATCGAAGTTCCGGCAGGAGCCAATGAAATGCTTGCGCGGAAAATACCAGTCCGAATGCGGAACTTTCGCATGGCCAGGCCTCGAATGTCTCGCAGACGACACCGATGTCAGAAAAATCAGCCAGATTTCCGCGCGCAATCGAGGCGAGACGAGGGCCTGGCTCTAGACACGACATGGTGTATCCACGTTGCGCGAACGGCAACGTCGCCTGACCGGTACCACAGCCTATCTCGAGAATCCGGTCGGAAGGAGAGATACCCGACAGCGAAAGCAAGTCCTCGAACAGCACCTCGGGGTATCCCGGTCGATATCGGTCATAGAGATCCCCGATTTCGTCGAATGTAAACCGCTGCTCTACAGTAGCCATGAACGACCCATCGAGTCGATGTATAGCGCCGCCCGACGGAACGTGGGCGCAGCCCCTTGCTGCGAACAGGACATTCAAATGCCCCTTCTACCCCTTGGACAGGCATGATCTCGGAGAAAAGAACATTAGAAAACACTGACAACACGCCGGGACCCGTAAGCGACGCCTCTGTCCTGATCGACCCGGCGCACGCCCTAGTGACGCGTCTCGGTGGCTGAACTCGCCCGCTGCGGCTGCACCTACACCACGCTTCAGGGGCGCTCAAAGGTCCCGGTGAGCGGAAGCGCTTGGCTGCCGAAGCGAGAGGGCAACCACCAAAGGGTGGCATGCTGCGGCTCACCCGGGTCAAAGTCCAGGACGCTGAGCTCCAGGCGAACGGCTTCCCAGGGGCCCTCTTGCTTCTCATCGATCCAGGCATAGGGGATCGCGAACTCGGCGACGTACCCACCCGGTCGCAGCGCCACGACCTGCAATACGGTCGCGGGAACCGGCGGCATGAAGGTCGCCCAGACATCATCCCGCTTCGGCGTCTTGGTTGTCCCCTGCAGGTTCAGCATGCTGGCCAGTGTGCCGTCGCGAACCGCGGCGAAATAGTTCTTGTGCGTGCCCGAACGCGCCGGATCCTTGCGACCGTCAAGAGCCAGGGCGATGCCGTCCTGCTCCCGCGCGATTCGATCCTCCGAGGCCACGATCGCATCATCGAGCACATCGATTCCGACGTAGAGGAACTCGCCGTCGCAGCGCACGTCGAAGTCGTAGCTGAGATCTTGGGCACCGCTCCAGGACTCGGAATGTTCGACAACGCTCGGCAGCAGACCCGCAAAGCGGAGCGTCCCCCACTCTTCCAGCGAACCGTCAACTTCGATCGCGCCCGGCGACCGTGTGCAGGGGAAGCGGGTAACGGGCAAGAGCAAGCTGTTCTGACTGTGAACGATCTCACGACCGCTCCTGTCTTGGGTACGCAGCGTCCAGAACGCGTGGGCAGGTGCGATCCGAGTCACCGGCGTGGGACGCGCGGCACGCAATGGAATATCGAGGACAGCACTCGCGCCCGGAGCGATCGTCTGTGAAATTTGCCCAAGTTCGGGTTCGATGTCCGCACTGGCCGAGAAGACCCCGTCCACCACCAGCGGCGCACCCCCTGCGTTGTCGACTCGAAACTCGGCGCTTCCACCCACAAATGGACCCGGCTCCGCCTCGAGGGCTCGCGCAACGAGCGCCGTCTCGAGCAGACTAACGACGGCGCGCGTTTGCTCGCCGCGTACGTCCTCGTCTTGGATTCCGTCGAGCAAGAGGTTCGCGATGCGGGGGCCTTGCTCGCCCATCGTGACCATCGCAACGTGGTCGAACTCGCCGTACAGCAGCCCTCGCAGCCCACTGCCCCCACCCGTCGTCGCAAGCGTGATATAACTGCTGTCGTGACGCACGTGCTTCGTATAGGCGTGATAGTGCCCTGCGAAGACGCTGTGCTTGCGTTCCGCCAACAGAACTTCAATCTCGAGCCAATCGGGGTGGATCTCTCGCCCCTGGTCCCAAAACGGCTGGTGAATGAAAACGATCGTCCAGCGCACATCCGGGTGATCGGCCAGCACGCCTCTCACCCAGTCCATCTGCGCGGCCTGCGTGTCGGGTCCTGGAACCGGATGACCGGGCTTGCTCACCATGCTGAAGAGTTCACTGTTCAGAGCCAGGAAGAGCACGTCCTTGTGGATGAATTGGTAGTAGGTCGGGCCGTAACGGGCACGCCAGGTCTCGACCATCGTCGCATTGCTCATGTCGTGATTGCCGGCAAGATAAAAAAACGGCATCTCGAGCTGCGAGACGAAGCCGTCGATCTCGTCCCACTGAGCGTCGAGCTCGGCTTGGTCTTCGGTATAGCCTTCGATGAGATCGCCTACGCTCATGACGAACGCCGGCTGCAACAGATTGACCTTCGGCATCGCCGATTCGAAAATTCCAGCGCGGTGCTCGCCCGTGCGGTCGCTAACCACAACGAAGCGGAAATCGTCCGGACCCGCGAGGGGCTCCAGCGAAGTCCACGGAACAGCTTCGGGGTTGTGGGTGATGACGGGTAGCGATGGAGCGATGCGAGCCGGCTCCTGTGTAACACAGGCCGCCGCGAAAACTGCGCAGACGATCAAACCGGCTCGCGACGCACGTGGACCGACGGCTCCTTGCTCAGGAATTTCGAACAGACGAGCCATGGGACTCCTAACCGCCAGAACGTCGAGTGAAGGCTATGCGCCCGGCTGACAGATCTCGCGAGCCGCCTCGGGAACAGGAATCACATCGTCCAGTCGCTTGGTACGCACGAGAACTGCCTTGAGCACCGTCGGCGGTATACTGCTCAAGCCATCGCCCAGACACTTCAGTTTATTGCCTCCGCGCCGTTCACAGTTGAACCTGAAAATGGTTTCGGTCGACAGACTCGGAACGGGGAATCCGTCGTAGATCGCGTACGCTTCCGAGAGCAGAACATTGGAGCCCTGGCGCGCGCCCACCATGCAGAGCGTACCCCGGGATTGGCTTCCGCCTTGATCGTCCCTGGAGTAGTAGGTGTTGTACCCGGTAATCAAGCCGTTTTCGTCCTCTTCGAGTTCCCAGCGCATTAGGGTCACCTCTTTGACCGGAGCCGGGACACCGACCGCGAAACCATCCGGGTCTTGGTAAACGAAGGGAGCTGCAGGCCGAGTCAGCCAAGTGCCGGTCATCGTTTTCTTTTCGTCAGAGTCGGAATCGCCTATGGCAGGCGCCGCAAAGAAGAGAACCAAGAGAGTGAAGATTGCGATATGAAAGCCGATGGTTCGATCTAACTGGAATAGCATGACAATATCTCCTTTTTGATCAGCAAGACTTGGAATCGACACTTACCAACACAGTGTTGAGTTACAGCATTAAAGAAGACGCAAGGACTCAATGTAAGCCAAAAACCCTTGCCCTTTCCCAGCCGGCACTCAAAACTCGAGCGCCCGCGGGTCTTAGAGTAACACTCCCTGCACGCGAACGATGTCGACTAAAAAGGGACAAATAGCGGTATCGACAGCAGCCCAGAATGCCCAAGTAGAAGTCCAAAGAGCCTTTCAGATCCGAGCCGGCCGGCCCACCCCCGGGTCGTAGCGGAAGAAAAACGGGGTGGGGTCACGCAGGAATTCGCGCACCCTACGCCCACGAGGCGATGACGCTTTGCCGAAGACGCCCATCCGCTCCTGCAGGCAGCCTGGGCGTGTCAGTCGCTGATGAGTATGGGTATAGGACATCCAAGCTGGCTTCTGGCACAACGTCCGAGTATGGGCGTTATGTTAAATCCCTAGGGGATTCCGTGACGGGCAGCTTGTATGTTCTATCCTCCACACGCGCCGCAGTCATGGAAGACATCCGCGACTCCGGCTATTGGCCAACCACGTTCATCTCAAAGGCCTCGCCCGAGTGACCAGTCCACTACCACAACCACGACATCATCGGCTACGTCACGACATCATCAGCTACGTCACGACATCATCGGCTACGTCACGACATCATCAGCTACGTCACGACATCATCGGCTACGTCACGACATCATCAGCTACGTGATGGAGGGGCTGACCGCACAGCGAAAGCCACCTTCCTCGAGTCGCTGAATTGGCCACCAACCAACAGGACCAAATCCCACAGGAGTTCTCATGCACCCCGCTGCCGCCCTTCGCGCTGCTTGCTTTGTTTCAACCTTCTTGCTCTCTTCCGTTGCCACTGCGCAATGGAACGCAGAACCGGAAGTCATTGTGTCGGGGCTTGACCAGCCGATCGGTCTCACCGTCGATGGCAACGACCGCCTGTGGGTTTCGGAGATGGGCGCGCGTCCCCAGCCGGGAGGCCCTCCGTTTTCCTTCAACGGTCGCCTCTCGTACATCGATCTTGATTCCGAAACTCCCGTAGTGAATCTCTTCCTCGATGGACTCGCCAATGCCCTTAACGGAGAAGAGGAGCTTGCGGGAGCCCATCATTTGCTCTCGTCCGGGCGGCGCCTCTGGCTCGTTTCTGGGGGCCCCCCCAGCTTTATTGTCCCGACCATGGGCTCAGTTCACGAAATGAAGATCAAGAAACGAACCCTGCGCTCGGCACCCCATGAGGCCACTGACGGAACCATCCGGCAAAGCATTGACGTCGCTGGCTTCGCACTCGAGCAGGGCTTTCCCGACAGCAATGCCTACTCGGTAGCAATCGGACCCCGCCGAGATCTCTTTATCGCCGACTCCGGGGCAAACGCGATTTTTCGCTACAACAGGCGCACTCAGGAGATGAGCGTCTTCGCCACGCTGCCTGAAATCGAGAATACACCGGGCCCCTACCCTCTTTTTTCAGACGCAGTTCCGACCAAGATCATCGCGGCCGATGATTTTGAATTCGAGCAGGATGATGATTCGCACCATGACTCGAAGAACAAAGAGCCGGCGTTCTACGTCGGCCAATTGACCGGATATCCTTTTACTCAGGGCTCATCTCGGATCTGGGCACTCTACCGAAACGGCAGCATGAAGCCTGTCGTGGAAGGGATGACCACGGTCGTCGACATCGCCATCGACCCCGAAGAAGATGCACTCGTCGTCGTCTCCATTGGCGAATGGAGAAACGACTTCGGATTCTTTCAGCCGGGAACGGGAAGCATCGTTTCGATCGATGAAGACGGCGACGTCTCTACGGTGATAGACCAACTCTTCGCGCCCACGGCTGTCGCTTTCGACGAAGATGGAAACCTTTATACCAGCAGCGTCGCTACCGGGAATATCCTGAAACTTGAGCGCTAGCCAAGAGCTTCGCCGACCAGGCTGGCCTGTCTCGGCGAGCGATTCCCCAGAGGCCAAAGCAGTTTCGCTCGGCTCCCAAATGAACAACCTCACTTCTCATTTTTGGCTACTTCGGGTTTTTGTGGGATAGCGCTTCTGCCAGCCCCGCCACGGGATCCTCTAGGGATTTACCATAACGCCCATACCCGGACGTTGTGCCAGAAGACAGCTTGTATGTCCTATACCCAATAGCTTCATGCCGATCTCTGGATTACCGACTCCCCTACGATTTCTGGGGCTCGAGGTCGGGGCGCGAATGACGATCGTGCGCCTTTCTGGATCGAAACTGCTGCTGCATTCTCCGATTGAAGAAACCCCTGAACTTGTCCGCGAGGTGAGGGCGCTTGGGACCGTCGCCCACATCATCGCGCCCAACCGGCTCCACCATCTCTTTGTCGGTGAGTGGCAGGAAATTTTCCGGAGGCCTCCACCTTCGTGGCCCCCGGGCTTGACACTAAGCGCGATGACCTGGTGATCACAGGGGTCCTCGACGATGAACCCGAACCGGCCTGGCGGGGTGCGACTCCCCACTTCCGTTGGCCTCGGTGGATCCCGGGCGGCATAGTGGGTGCGCGTCCCCGTCCAGTCAACGATCAATGCCGGGACGGATGGAGGATATGGAACGCCAAAAGATTCCCAGATGCGCCCTTGGTAGATTCGCCGCGTACTTGTTCCGGGTCTGCCGATCGCGGTGAATGAGGTGCCCTTTGTTTCCGCGGTCCTTGGCGCGGCAGCCAGGGCAAATTCCTCATGAATTGAACCGATTCCTTTTCGCGCCAGCGCGCCCTTAACTGCACCCTGGGGGGTGCCCTTTCCCGTACCCTTAACTGCGCCCTTAATGCGCCCTTAATG
>JAPKBZ010000218.1 GCA_028823175.1 Myxococcota bacterium | reverse complement strand
GGAGCGCCTTTTTGGGCCTGCTCTCGATAGGCCTGTTGGGGGGCGCATTGCTGGTCGCCTCGACTGCGAGTGCGGGGACCGTATCCACGCGGGTCTCTCTCAAAGACCTGGTGAATGGCGGTGACGTGCTCCTGTCTTCCCACGGCGGCCTTCGCTTTTCGGACTTTGCCGTCGAAATTTCTGGTGGAGATGCCGATATTTCGGACTACGAACTCGCAGGCAAGTTCAGTGGGTTCGAGATCTATGGCGACGGGATCGGCCAGCAATCGGAGACGATTGACATTCGTTTGAGCTACAACGTTGCGCCCCTCCTGCTCGACAGTCGCTTGATCGCGGTTGGTCTTTCTTCGTTCAAATGGAACATGTACGGCGGCAATACGGCTTCGATCGAAGTGTTTGGCAGCGAAGACCAAGTGATCGCGAGCGGAACGCGACTTGAGGACGGCTCGAATTTTAGTCGCGAGTACTATGACTTTTCAGAATTTGTGGCCTCTGCACCGGTCATCGAGGTGATTACGATCGACGCTTCAAGCCAAGGGAAGAGCTGGGAGATGCAGCGACGGTTCACCGTCGGAAAGGGCTTCGAGCCGGTCCCCGAGCCCAATACCGCTTTGATGGTCGGCGTCGGAATCGTGGGCATCGCGGGTTACGCACGCAAGGGCCGGCGCTAAGTCGCTCATCGGACCTCGCCGCGATCGACTGCGGTGCGCAATACGTAAAAATCGGGGCCCAGGCAAAGCCTGAGGCCCCGATTCGCAGTTTGTACGCAGAAGCGTCTTCCAAGGTCGCTCAATTGATCGCCTCATTCGCGTAAACCCTTCGTCCGGCGCAGAAATTTGCAACGGAACCGTCTAAACTGGGCCGCGTGATTTGGTGTGCCCGGGTGGCGAAATGGTAAACGCGGACGACTTAAAATCGTCTGGCCCTAGGCCGTGCAGGTTCGAGTCCTGCCCCGGGCACCATCTATAGTTGCCAGCGCACCATACTCGTCTGCGACAGTCGTTATGCGCCGGCCGCTGTGTGAATGATGACCGGCATTTGCGATGTTCCGCGGCATGACGTCCAGTGCCTCGTCGCAAGACGCGAGACATGGAGAGTTCGCAGCCGCGCTCTCTCTCTTTTTTTCTTGTACCTAGCCTTCGGCCCGGGGCACTATCAAAGTGTCGACGGCATGCTGATGTTCGAGCAGGCGCGTGCCTTGTTGTACGACGGGACGTTGTTGTTTCGCGAGCCCTTCGTTTGGGACGACACTTTTGCGACCAGTCTCTACGGCATCGGTTTGTCGGTCGTGTACATGCCCGCGCTTGCCGTGTTTTCCGTGTTCGAGCCCGACGTTCTTCAACGCCTTGGAACCGGTGCCGATCTTCGGCGCATCTATGACGACCCTGTCTTCACACTTGCGGCAACACCGACTCAGGCGGCCTTGGCTGCGTTCGCGGCGCACCGTACCGCCATGCTCGTTCGCGAGCTGGGTTTCGATCGCAGGACGGCTTTGTGGGCGCCCGCGTTCTTCGGCATCGGCTCGCCAGCATTTGTCTATGCTGGCGCCGACTTCGCTCAGCCTTTGACTGCAGCGTGTGTGGTCTATTCGATTGAACGGGGCCATCACTGCCGAGCCACGTACTCGCGTGCTGCGCTGATCGGCTGCGCGATTTCAGTCGGGTACGCGGTACTCACGCGCCCGCTAGAGGCGAGTCTGCTGCTGCCTTTCGCTGCCGTAGTTTGTATCGGTTATCCGGATCGAAAAATTCAGCTCTCGGAAGTGCGCACGATTTTCGTCGCACTCGGAAGCGTATTCGCCCTTGCCGTCGGACTCACGCTCATGGTGAACGCGCTTCGCTACGGCGCGCCGTTCCATAACGAGTATGCGAGCCTCGGCGCACGTTTCGTCGTGCCGACACGGGAGTCCTGGGGCTACTCGCGAGTCGGGCGAGGGGGTTGGCTTGGACGTTTCCGGCGATTTGGCTGGTGCCGCTTGGGCTGCGCCACTTGTGGCGGCTGGAAGACAGGCGGTCGGGAGCTGGCGCGTTGGGCGGCTTCTCGTTTGTTCTACTGCTCGTAACCGGTAGCTGGCATTCGTGGTTCGGTGGCGTGTGTTGGGGCCCGCGCTTCATGGTCAGCGCGTTGCCACTTCTAGCGGTCGCTGCCG
>JAPKBZ010000217.1 GCA_028823175.1 Myxococcota bacterium | reverse complement strand
CGCTGGCCATCAGCCAGGCCAGATCGTTGTGGGCTCCGACGTGGGCGGAATCCAATTCGAGGGCTTGCTCGAAGAGTTCAGCAGCGCTCTGCAAATTCGATTGGAGATATTCGGTCTGGGCCTTGAGGTAGACATACTGGGCGTTGCCCGGGTCGGCCTGTGCGGCGCGATCGTATTGAGCCCGCGCTTGGGCGAAGTCGCCGGCCCGAAGCGCCAGGGTTCCCTGGGCTTCTAGGCTGGGGGCGAATTCGGAGTCGCGATCGAGTGCCAGGGAGAACTCGCGTTCGGCTTCGCCGGTCTGTCCGGCTTCGAGCAGGAGTCGCCCACGCAGATCGTGAAAGGTGGCGAGTTCGGGATTCGCATTCGCCGCCTTCGTCACGAGTTCAAGGGCGGCGGCGCCCTGGTCCAAGGAAAGCATGTCCTGGGCCACTGCGCGGAGTACGGCTTCGTTCTCCAGTTGGGCGAGATCAAAGCCGCCTTCCCGGAGGACTGCCAGAGCGGCCTCCGCACCCGACTTCCGGCGCTCGAGTTCGGCGAACTCGAGGTAGGCCGTGGGCTGGTTCGGGGAATTCTGTCGGAGGGCGTTGAGGGTGCTTTCTGCGGCTTCGTAGTCTCCCAGAATGATCGAACTGCGGGCGGACACCACGTGCGCATCGGGTTCGCTGTAAATTCGCTTGGCGATGTGACGATTGGCAAACTGCCGGGCGTTGAGATATTCGCCCTTCTGGAAGTGGAGTTCAGCGAGTCTGAGCGCCGCGTCGGTTTCGGTTTCCGAGACCCGGATGGCCTCGCGGAATTCGGCGAGGGCCCTCTCCTTGTCTCCGGCACCGAGGGCCGCCTGGCCTGCCAGGTAGCGCGCCCCGGCATTGTTGGGATAGAGCTTGAGTCCGCTGTCGAGCATTTCAAGGGCCTCGGCGGGTTTGTTCTGACGCAACAGGATCGCCCCTCGAATCATCGCGCGGTAACTGGGTTCCTCCAATCCGTCGGCGATTCCTGCTGCTCGGGCGTAGTTACCCTCCTCGATGAGCATGTCGGCCAGGGTGAACTGCAGCGAGGGGGCAATAGTCCGGCTGCGTTCCAGGGAGGCTTCGAGGGCTTCCCGCGCTGGGACGAGGTTTCCCCGGCTTCGCTGGTAGCCCGCGAGCATCCGCCAGGCCTGGGGGGAGTCAAAGAGTTCGACACTCTCCTCAAGCACCTCGAGGGCTTTTGCGTGGCTTCCTACGCTCGCGAGAATCTCGGCGAGCTTGGCGCGTAGCGCCAGGTCCTCGGGGGTGGCCGCCACGGCGGTTCGCCAGACACCGATGGCGCGTTCGTTGTTGGCCCGGGCGAGGAAAAAATCCGAAGCGTGTTGTCTGAGTTGTGCATTGAGCGGGTATTCGGCGATACACCTTGAAAAGGTCTCTCCCGCCCCTCTGTGGTTGTCCTGGCTCCGGTAGAAGAGCCCGAGGGCTCCGCACTTTCGCGCGGCGTCGTTGGGGTCATTCGCCGCCGCGGCACGCTCGAAAACCCCGACGAGGGCGGCCTCCGCCTCTTCGGGCCGATCCAGATCCAGTAGGGCGCTGCCCTGGAGCACGATTGCCAACTGGTCGTCCGGCCGGAGAAGCAACAACTGCTGGGAACTCTCGAGGGCCTCCGTGGGCCTGCCAATCGCGAGCTGGGAGCGGCCGCGGCCAAAGAGTGCTGCGGTATTTTCGGGCTCGCTCTCGAGGACCCGGTCGTAGGCCCGAATCGATTCCACGTACGACTGACTCGATGCCAGGGTGGAGGCCAGGAGCAGGCCGGCCTGGACGGAGTATGCATCGCTGGCCGCCGCTTTTTGCAGGGGGAAGACCGCGAGGCTGGACCTGCCCGACTGCTGCAAAGCCAACCCGAGCCTGAAATTGGCTTCGGGGCTTTGCGACTCCCTAGAGAGGAGTCTCCGAAGCGGCGAGATCGAGGCGTCGAATTGTCCGGCTTCCTGGAGAGCACGGATTTCGGCAAGCTGGTTCTGGGTGTTGGGTCCGCAGCCCAGTGCGGCCCATGCACCGAGAAGCAGGAGGAGCGCGCACGTTCGCCGTCCCCGGCGGACAGGGCGAGGGCTGGGTGACCCCGAGGAAAAGAAAATTTCAAACATGGGCGCTCAAGGGCCTCCAAATGGGTTGACCCTATTCAGGTCATTGCCCG
>JAPKBZ010000107.1 GCA_028823175.1 Myxococcota bacterium | reverse complement strand
ATTGTCAGCAGCATTGTCAGCAACAGAGTCAGCAACACCGCCAGCAAGGCTTGGGTTCGTAGAAACATGTTGGGCAAGGTTCGCTCTGCCGGCGGCGGGAAATCGAAAAGGCTTCGTCTTCTCGGCCCAAGGGGCGAGCGCAAGACGATCGATATGAATGCCGCAACATGTGACGTGGGGGGAAGTTTGCAAGGCCGCACCGGGATGCGGGCAGTCGATCCAGGGTTGATTGGCTTCTAGGGATCGACGCGCCCAGGGGAGTAGCCAATGGTTACCTTAGCGCCCGCGGATGTGTCAACGATTTGATGCCTTCGATTGATGACAATTTTTTGAATAACACAAAAATGAGTCTCAGGAACAACTTGCAAATGCGTCTGGCCAAGGGAAAAAATGCTCGCCCTTCCGTTGCCAATCGCTTGAAAAAAAATTGTGACGAGCCGAACTCATCTACCCCGTTTGACTGAGGGTGCCGCCCCTCGCCTAGTCGGCATCATGACTCTCCGGTGAATCCGGCAACGCCCGCGCCGCGCCTTCGACGACGAGCAGCTCGACAAGCAAAATCAACACGCCGGACACAAGAAAGACATCAGCGGGATTGAAATAAGAACCCTCGGCTTGAGTGGCTCCGACCCAGTGCAGCATCCCGGTCACCGACCCGCTCCACAGCCCCTCGAGGAGGTTTCCCAGTCCGCCTCCCAGAACCAGGCCCAGGGCAAACCCGTTGAGTCTCTCTCCCCGAGCCAGGCCCCGGTAGAAAAGGAGGGCGACAGTGGCGATTAGTGCCGTCGCCAGCACAAGTCCGAACGCCTGGGGCGACGCGCCCCCCTCGCCCAGTCCGGACAGGCCCAAGCTCAGGTCGCGTCTGGGAACCAGCGCCAACTCATGATCGAACAAGGAGAAAATAACTCTTCGGGGCCCGGCCGCGCTCGACGAAACCCAGGCCTTGGCGAGCTGATCCCCGCCAAGGGCCAGGCAGCCCCCCGCCAGCAACGCCCGAAGCTTCCCCGAGAGGAGCTCGTTCATCGCAATTCCTGGGCGCTTAGGTAGCCATCTTGCCAGAGAAGGGGATCGAGCGCGGCCGCCCTCTCGACATAGAGATTCGCCTCCCCGGGCCGCCCGCGGGATTCCAGGTCCCAGCCGCGTAAACCGATCAGGTGGACATCGACCTCGGGGGAGCGCAGACCCTCCGCGTCAAAGAGCGCAGCCGCCTGGTCGACGAGGTTCAAGGCGTCCCCCGGGCTGCCGCCGTCGAGGTTATGCCTCGCCAGGGCGAGGTACGCGTAGGGGTTCGTGGGGTCGACCTGGATCGCGCGTTCATAGCTGCCCCGAGCGCGGCGCAATTCGCCCGCCCGATCCGCGTCGAGCCCCTGCGCCACCAGACGAACCGATGCCCGGCGCGCCGGATCGCCCACCTCGAGGACGTCCCCGACCCGAACCCCACGCACGGGCGACTCGGCGGGCGGCCGAGTGCGGCATCCCGGGGAGAACAGAGGGAGCAAGAGTAAAACGGCGCACAGCCACCTCACTCCGCGCCGCGCTGGCCGCCCGGACCCTTCCCTGTCGGCCCAGCCGAGTGTGGCCACCCTATCCCCGATCCTTTGCCCGCCTCACGGTGAACTCCCGAAGAGGCGCCTCAATGTACGGCGGAAAAACCCCGGGGGCTTGCGGGCTCCCGGCGGCGGCCCCGGCGGGCATGTGACGGTTGGCCCCGAGCCCGCGATGAAAAACTCGGTCTCCCCCCGCGGACAGCCGGCCAGGGCCAGAGCCCCGCTCCGGGGATCGATCCGCAGCGCCTCGACTCCGGCCGGACGCGGAAAGCGGCCACGCACCTCTTGCCCGAGCACGTCCATCATGAAATCGGTCCAGATCGGCAAGGCGCCCTGGCTGCTCGGCATTCCCACGGGAGCGGGCTCGTCGAAGCCGACCCACACCACGGTCACCAGCTCCGGGGTGAAACCGACGAACCAGAGATCGAATTCGTCGTCGGTGGTGCCCGTCTTGCCCGCCACGGGCCCGCGCATTCCCTGGGCGCGAACCCGGCGGGCGGTGCCGCGGTCGACGACACCCTCCAACAGGGAAACCGCGAGGTACGCCGTCGCGGGGTCGAGCACCGGAACCGCCCCCTGGAGCGGTCGGTTCTCCTTGGCGACGCCCCCCGCCCCAACCACGTCGATGAACATCCGGGGGGTCGCGCGCCGGCCCCCGTTAGCGAGGGTCGCGTAGGCCCGAGCCACCTCGAGGGGAGCCACCTCGGCGGTCCCCAAGGCGAGACTCGGAACCCGGGGCAAGGGGCTCGTAATCCCCAGAGCCCGGGCCACCTCGGCCACCCGGGCGATGCCCACCCGCTGACCGAGGCGCACGGCGGGCACATTGAGCGACCGCTCCAAGGCCTCGCGTACAGAAACCGGCCCTCTAAATCGGTGGTCGTAGTTTTCCGGTCGCCAGGGCTTCGCGGTCTGGGGATCCAGGATTTCGACCGGGGCATCTTCGAGGCGGTCCGCCAGGGTAATTTCTGGCCCACTTCCGGGCTCCAGGGCGGCCACATAGACGAAGGGCTTGAAGACGCTCCCCACCTGACGGCGCGCCTGCACACAACGGTTCCACTGGGACTGGCCATAGTCCCGCCCGCCCACCAGGGCCAGGATCTCCCCGGTCTGGGGACGCATGGCCAGCACGCAGCCCTGGAGGGGCTTCGACGGATCCGGAGGCGGCGAGCGCCCTTTCTCGATTCGGACCAACCCCTCCCGAAGCGCCCGAGCCGCGGCGCGCTGAATACGCGGATCGAGAGTCGAGTAGATGCGCAGGCCCTCGGAACTCAAGACATCGGCGTCATAGACGTCCGGAAGCTGCTGGCTCAAGGCGTCAAGAAAATAACGCGCATCCCCGCTCTCCCCGGTCAGCGCGGCCAGCTGTAGGGGCTCGGATCGAGCCTCCTCGTAGGCCCCCCCGGAAATCCGCCCCTGTTCGAACATCAACGCCAGCACCAGATCTCGGCGAGCCCGGGCGCGCTCGCCTCGGCGGTGGGGGGAGATGCCGTTGGGACTCTGGATGATGGCGGCGATCAGGGCGGACTCGGAAATACTGAGCCGGGAAGCGCTCTTGCCAAAATAGAGGCGCGCCGCCTCCCCCACCCCATGAACCTGGGTCGACCCCCGCTGACCGAGGTAAATCTCGTTTAGGTACGCCTCGAGGATCTCGGGCTTTGAGTAACGAGCCTCGACGACCAGGGCCATGGCTGCCTCGCGAAGCTTTCGCCGCAGGGTGCGCTCGGGGGTCAAAAAGAAATTCTTGACGAGTTGTTGGGTCAGGGTGCTCGCCCCTTGCTCCACCCGGCCCGCCTTCAGGTTGGCGATCAGCGCCCCGACCACCCGTCGGGGGTCGATGCCGTGGTGCTCTTCGAAGCGCTTATCCTCCACAGCATAAATGGCCTCGACCAGATGACGCGGCACCGAATCGAGCGCCACTAGATCCCGCTGCTCCCGGTTCTCCCCCAGAAATGCGCTGACGGGCTCGGGCTCGAGAACCACCACCCCGGCCGGGTTTCCGGTTCGCGAATCCTCGATTCTTTCGATCAATCCGCCCGCCAGGTGAAAGATCAGTTCCCGGGCGGGCTCCGGCCGCTGGGGATGGTCGAAGGCGCGAAGGTGAACGCGTAGGGCGCCCGGGCGCCAGTCGTATCGGCCGGGACGAAGCTCACCCCCCTCGGGCTGATCGCGATAGCCCAGGCGCCTGAGCCAACCCCCAAGATCCACGCGCTGCCACTCGGTCCCCGGGTAGACGATCAAGGGGGCGGAGAAGACCCGGGAGGGCACGTCGAAGCGGCGCCCCTCGAAACGGCTCACCACCTCGCGGTCGATGGCGAGGAGCCAGCCCGCGCCCACCAGTCCCGCAGCAAAGCCCGCCGCCGCCGCCAGGCCGCCCAGGAGCCTGAGCAGAGCCCGGCCCGGCGGGCGCGCGCGCCTCCGAGCGCGCTTTCCGCGCTTTCCGCGCTTTTTGGATGGAGCCTTCCGGCTGGCCAAAACTCCCCCTGCCCGTTCCCCCGACCCATTTTGGACGCCGGGATCGGACGACTCGCCCGACCCAGCTTAGCCACCGCCCGGGTTCCGCGCGTTCACGCTTGTCGTTTCCCCGCAGAACGGCGAAGTTACCGGGAACGAGGACGGGACCATGAGCAGAAAAACCGATTCGACAGGCAGCGGCAAGTTGTGGGGCGGACGCTTTACGGGCGCCACCGACCCCACGGTGGAACGCTTCAGCGCATCCATCCATTTCGATAAGGCCCTCGCGCGCTACGACATCCGGGGATCCATCGCCCACGCGCGCATGCTCGGCGAGTCGGGGATAATCCCCGCCGACGACGCGGATACCCTTGTCCATGGGCTCGAGGCGATTGCGGCCGAGATCGAAGCGGGGGATTTCCCCTTTGACCCGGCCCTCGAAGACATCCACATGAATATCGAGTCCCGGCTCTCGGACGCGGTGGGGCCCGTGGCCGGGCGCCTGCACACCGGGCGCTCGCGAAATGATCAAGTGGCCACAGATCTCGCGCTCTATCTCCGAGACGCCTGCGAGGCCGCCCAGCGGAGCATCCTCGACCTGCGAGCAATCCTTCTCGAACGGGCCACGGAACACATCGACACGGTGCTGCCGGGCTACACCCACCTCCAGCGGGCCCAGCCCGTCCGCCTGGCCCACCACTGGCTCGCCTTTTTCGAACTCCTCGGCCGAGACGCTCAACGCTTTCGGGATGCGGGCCAGCGGCTCAAGGAATGCCCCCTGGGCGCGGGCGCCATCGCGGGATCGACCCTCCCCCTTCAAAGGGAGCACACCGCGCGAGCCCTGGGCTTCGACGCACCGACACGCAACAGCATGGACAGCGTCTCGGCCCGAGACGGAGCCTTGGAGTTCATGGCGGCGGCGGCCATCTGCATGGTGGGCCTTTCCCGGCTCGCCGAGGAGCTCGTCATCTGGTCGAGCAGTGAGTTCGGGTTCGTCGAACTCGCCGACGCCTACTCGACGGGTTCGAGCCTGATGCCCCAGAAGAAGAACCCGGATGTCCCCGAGATCGTCCGGGGCAAGACGGGCCGGGTCGTGGGCAACCTCGTCTCCCTGTTGACAACTTTGAAGGGGCTGCCCCTCACCTACAACCGCGACATGCAGGAAGACAAGGAGCCGCTCTTCGACTCCGCGGCCACCCTGCGCGACTGCCTTGAGGTGATGGCGGGAACCATTGCGACCCTGGAGGTCAACGTCGAACGCATGGCGACGGCCGCCCAAGACCCCATGCTCCTGGCCACGGATCTCGCCGAGGCGCTCGTCCGGGAGGGCGTCCCCTTCCGGGAAGCCCACGAGACCGTGGGCCGCATCGTCGCCCACTGCGTGGGCGGAGGACACAACCTGGGCGCGCTCTCCCGGGAAACCCTGCAGGATTTCCATGCCGACTTCAGCGCGGGCTCGGCGGAGCTTCTCAATATCGAGCGGAGTTTTGCCCAACGCGATCTCGTCGGCGGAACCGCGCGCACCCGAGTTGAAGCCGCCCTCACATCGGCGAGAAGCGAGATCGCGGGGGTTGCGGCGGACCTCGGCGACGGAATCGAGACGTGAGCGCTGAGGAGCGCTACGGTGCTCGGCCCCCCGAGGCCTGCCCAGGGCCGGGCAGAAGAGAACGCTCATGAGCGCCCTACCCGATTCCCTCCCCTTTACGAAAATGCACGGCGCCGGGAACGACTTCGTCGTTGTCGACGGGATCCGCCATCGCCTACCCGAAGACATGGCGCGCTTCGCTCGGCGCATTGGCGACCGCAACCTCGGCATCGGCTTCGATCAACTACTCGTCGTCCGCCCGGGCGGCCAAGCCGATTTTCGGATGGAAATCTTCAATCCCGACGGGTCCCAGGTCGAAATGTGCGCCAATGGGATCCGGGCCTTCTTCAAGTATCTGCGCGATCACGGACACTCCAGCGCCGAGGAGATCGGGGTCGAAACCCTGTCGGGGGTCGTTCGCCCGCGCTGGGCGGGCCAAGACCGGGTCCGGGTCGACATGGCGCACCCAGTGCTCGCCCCGGCCAAGATCCCCACCACCCTGGGCGAGGGCGAGGGGCCGGTGCTCGACGCCGTCCTCGAAGTCCCGGCGGCGCTCTCCCTCGATGGCAGCGGGCGGGTGACGCTGTCCGCCATCTCCATGGGAAACCCCCACGCCGTGGTCGAGGTCGAAGATGTCCACCGGGCACCCGTGGACACCCTGGGCCCGGAGATCGAGAATCACCCGGCCTTTCCCAATCGCGTCAACGTCGAGTTCATTCGCGTGCTCGGCCGGGACCAGATCCAGCAACGCACCTGGGAGCGCGGCACCGGGGAGACCCTGGCCTGCGGCAGTGGGGCCTGTGCGGTGGCGGTGAGCGCCATGCTGCGCGGCGCCGTCGATCGCCGGGTTCGAGTGGAACTCCGGGGCGGCGAACTCGAGATCGAGTGGGCCGACAACAGCGCACACATTTTCATGACGGGCCCGGCGGCCGAGGTCTTTTCGGGCCAAATTCCGCTGCTCGGGGACGAGAATACGGAGGCCTAGGGTGTTCGACGGAATCCTGACCGCATTGGTCACCCCCTTTCGCAACGGGGAGATCGACGACCAAGCCCTGGCGACCCTGGTGGAGCGCCAGCAGGCCGCCGGAGTCCGGGGGGTCGTTCCCTGCGGCTCGACGGGGGAGTCCGCAACCCTCTCGCACAGCGAGCACCGGCACGTGGTGGAGGTCGTCGTCGAGGCCGCCGCCGGCCGGATGGCCGTCGTAGCGGGGACGGGCTCGAACTCCACCCAGGAGGCCATCGCCCTCACCCAGCACGCGAAGCAAGCCGGAGCCGACGGGGCGCTGCTCCTCTCGCCCTACTACAACAAGCCCACCCAGGAGGGCATCTATCTCCACTACGAGGCCATCGCTCGGGAGACAGGCTTTCCCCTGGTCGTCTACAACATTCCGGGACGCACGGCGTCGAATATCAGCCCCGAGACCCTGGCCCGGCTGGCGGAGATCGAGCCCATCGTCGGCGTTAAGGAAGCCTGTGGCGACATCGACCAGATCGCCCACGTGATCGCGGGCTGCCCGGACGATTTCCGGGTTCTTTCGGGAGACGACGGGCTGCTCCTGCCCCTCCTCGCCCTGGGCGGCCACGGCTCCATCTCGACGACCTCCAATGTGGCCCCCGAATCCATGGTGGCGCTCTTCGACGCCTGGCAGGCGGGGCAACCCACCCAGGCCCTCGCGTTGCACCAGCAATTGATGCCGCTTTTCGACGCGCTCTTCTGCGAGACCAACCCGATCCCGGTCAAGGCGGCCCTGGCTCTGATGGGCCTGGTGGACGACGAAATTCGCCTGCCCCTGACACCCATCGGCGAGGCCAACCGCGAGCGACTGGCCCTGGTCCTCAAGGAGACGGGAGCCCTGCAATGAAACGAGTACTCGTCGCCGGCGCCTGCGGGCGCATGGGAGAGCGCATCCGTCACTGGGTCGCGGCCCACGAGGCGCTCGAATTGGCGGGGGCCCTGGAAGCCCCGGGGCATCCCCAACTCGGGGAGGAAATCGCACCGGGAGTCGTACTCGGCTCGGATCCAGGAGCGGCCCTTGCGGGCATGGACGCCGTCATCGATTTCACCACCCCCGAGGCGACCCTGGCGGTGCTGGGTGCCGCCAGCGAGGTGGGCGTCCCCTATGTGACGGGCACGACCGGCTTTAGCGAGGATCAGCGGGCCGTCGTTCGCGCCCTCGCCCAGGAAATCGCCGTCGTTCACGCCGCCAATTTTTCGGTCTCGGTCAACGTGCTCGGCTGGCTCGCCCGGGAGGCCGCGCGAAAGCTGGGCCCGGATTTCGACGCCGAGCTCTTCGAAATTCACCACTCCGCCAAGCGCGACGCTCCGAGCGGCACGGCGCTCTTTCTCGCCGAGGCCGTCGCCGAGGGCCAGGGCAAGGTGCTGCGGGACCACCTCGTCCTCGAGCGGGCGGGGGAAACCGGAGCGCGACCCGAGGGCGCCATCGGGATCCAAACCCTGCGCGGGGGTGACAACCCCGGGGAGCACACCCTCTACTTCGTAGGCGCCGGTGAACGCGTCGAACTGAGCCATCGCTCCTCGACCCGAGATCATTTTGCCAAGGGGGCGGTGCGCACCGCGGCCTGGCTGATCGGCAAGCCGCCCGGCCTCTACCCCATCGAAACCGTTTACGGTCTCGGATAGCTCCGAGCCCCCCGCGCGCTGGGGGAACTTCGGCGGGTCGAGCATCGCATCGCGGCGGGCCAAATTGAAAGAGGGCCCCGGGAACTGGCCCCGAAGCCCTCTTGTCTGTCCTTGCCTGATCGAATCCGATTGAGATCCGATCGAGGTCAAGGGAGGTGCGGAGAAAACTCCGCCGACTCCCTCGTTTGTCCTAGACCTTTACGTTAGACGCCCGCTTCCTTGGTCGTCTTGACGATGGCCGCCGCCACCTTGTAGGGGTCGGCGTTGGAGGCCGGGCGTCGATCCTCGAGGCGACCCTTCCAGCCGTCGTCGACCGTTCCCACCGGGATCCGAATCGAGGCGCCCCGATCCGAGATGCCGTAGCTGAACTGATCGATGGCCTGGGTCTCGTGGGCACCCGTGAGGCGCTTATCGTTGTCCGCCCCGTAGACCGCGATGTGCCGATCGATATTCTTACCGAACTGCTCGCAGATCTTGTTGAAGTTGTCTTCCTTGCCCGCCTCGCGCATCACGCCGTTGCTGAAATTGGCATGCATACCCGAGCCGTTCCAGTCGGTATCGCCCAGGGGCTTGGGATGCCAGTCGATGGCGAGCCCGTATTCCTCGGCGGTGCGCTCGAGCAGGTAGCGGGCCATCCAGGTCTCGTCCCCGGCGCGCTTGGCGCCCTTGGCGAAGACCTGGAACTCCCACTGGCCCGCGGCCACCTCGGCGTTGATGCCCTCAATGTTGATACCCGCATCGAGGCAGATGTCGAAATGCTCCTCGACGATCTCGCGCCCATAGGCGTTGGAACCACCCACCGAGCAGTAGTAGGGGCCCTGGGGACGGGGGAAGCCGTCCTTCGGAAATCCCGGCGGTCGGTCGGTCTCGGGGACCCACAGAAAATACTCCTGCTCGAAGCCGAACCAGAAATCACCGTCGTCGTCCTCGATGGTCGCCCGGCCGTTGGACTCGTGGGGCGTGCCGTCGGCGTTGAGAACCTCGGTCATCACGAGGTACGCGTTCTTGCGCCCCGGGTCGGGAAAGATCGCCACGGGCTTGAGAAGGCAGTCGGAGTCGCTGCCCTCGGCCTGCTCGGTCGAGCTCCCGTCGAACGACCACATGGGCACGTCCTCTAGGTTGCCCGAAAAATCTTCACGCACCTGGGTCTTGCTGCGCAGGCTCTGGGTCGGCTTGTAACCGTCGAGCCAGATGTACTCCAGCTTGCTCTTCATGTTCTTGCTCCTGAGATATGAAACGTGTCTGTGTTAGGGGTTGAGAATCAAGTGTCGAAAACTAAGCGCAAAAAAAAATGGGTGTTGCGAGCTCAGACGGCGTCTGCGCCCCGCTCGCCGGTTCGGATGCGAATGACCTCATCAAGGGGAGTCACAAAAATTTTTCCGTCACCGATCCGGCCGGTGCCCGCGGCGCGCGCCACGGCCTCGACCACGGCCTCGACCTGTTCGGCGGCGACGACCACGTCGAGCTTGATCTTGGGCAGAAAGTCGACCACGTACTCGGCGCCCCGGTAGAGTTCGGTGTGACCCTTCTGACGGCCGAAGCCCTTGACCTCGGTGATGGTCAGCCCCTGGACCCCAATGCCGTGCAGGGCCTCCTTGACGTCGTCCAGCTTGAAGGGCTTGATGATCGCCTCGATTTTCTTCATCAGCTCGTGTTCTCCGGGTTTGTGGCGCGTGATCTTGCCTCGAGCCGCTGACCGGCGAAGGGGCCGTCGCCGCGGCCCAAGGCCGTGCTCGGACCCTTGCGGGAACGCTTCGAGGGGTTTCTGCGGGTTGGCCCGGGCACGGTACCATTTCCTTGCGCGAGCGGGCCAGCCGACCGGGCGGGCAATCTAGCCCAACCGAAGCCAGGGATTGCAGGAATCGTTCCAGCCGATCACTTCCCCCGGTCGAGGCTCTGGGGCCCCTGGTGTTCGCCTGGCGGCCATCGCAAGCGAGGCCGACAAAAAATGAGCCGATCCCTGCACAATATGCCAGCAGGGACTGCCCAGTCTCGCGGCAGGTTTGCACCTTCCCTTCGAGAGCCCACCCCACCCGCCCTCGCGAGGCGCGCCCAGGCTCCTTCCCGGCCCGAATTGAGCCGTCGCCACCCTCGGCACGGGATTCGCATCGCAAAGCGTGAGTGGCCTCGGTCAACCAGAAGCATGGAGCATGCCGCATGGAGAGAACATGAAAAATCCCGAACTCGCCTTCGACCTCGACGAAACTCGCCTCGCTCGGGGAGCCGCCCCGGTGCCCCCGATCCCGGAGCCCTTGGGGCCCACGGATTTCCAGCATTTCCTCGCCCAGGCGAACGCCGCCTCCGCTGGGTCGCTTCGCTCCTGGCTCGACCTGGCCGAGGCCTGGCGGATTCGCCAGGCCCTCGCCGACTGCCGGGGCAACCGCACCCAGGCCGCCCAGGCCCTGGGCATCGGCCGGCGGACCCTCTACACCAAAATGGAAAAGCTCGCGATCTCGCCGCGCTGAGCCCGGCCGTTCTGGCTCGGCCCACTCTGGCTCGGCCCACGAACGACCCACAAACGGCCCACAAACAGAGAAGGGGCGCGCCACCGAAGTGACGCGCCCCAGGTCTTTCTCCGCTCTAAGCGGTTC
>JAPKBZ010000216.1 GCA_028823175.1 Myxococcota bacterium | reverse complement strand
CTCCAATCTTAATCGCATGCCAACGGCTTGAGTCTACTTCGTGATTTCAAAGCGCGCTTCTACGTCCGCGGTGCAAAGAGACGCTACCGAATAGCAAGATTCTATACCGAGCTACTTCAGCGATTCCCCAACTGTCTCAATCCAAGGTAGGCGGTAGCTCTCGTCCAGCACTGCTTCGGCGGGCTCGTACAGACGAATCACGAACATCAATGGACCGGCTGGCGTCGGGAGCCAGTTGCTCATGACTTCGGCCGGCGGTTCGTGCTGGAGATAGAGCGTCAGCGAGCCGTCCTCGCCTCGCACGAGACCGTCGGTGCGATCGCCAATGCTGTAGCGCGCGATGGTGTTCTCGACGAGAGACCGAGTCTGCGCGTCGTACACAGACAGCGACCAAAATCCGTTTACAGGGGGCAGGCCGTCCTTCGGGAAGTGGAGCCGATAACGACGGCTGCCCATCAGCGGACGGCCTTGCTCGTCCTTGACCGCCGCTGGGTAGACACTTTCCTCCGGGAGGTTCGCGTAGCCACCCAGCGCGACACTGGCGCGCAATAGGTAGTCATGGCCGAAGCGCCCGGCGTCCTGCAAAGTGATCCAACCATTCACGGACCGCAGTGCGCTTAGCGTGGAGCCTTGTACCAATGCATTGCCGGATTCAATTGCGCGCTCAAGGCCGCGACGCGTAGCGGCATCGAGAGATGCGGGCTCGAACGGCTTCCCCGCGCCGATTCCCACGCTGGCAAACTGTGTGAGCAGTCCCTCTTCCGAGGGCCGCCGCGGGTTGTCGCGCAAGAAGCGGTCGAGAATCGAAAATGCTGCGAGGCTTGTGTGAGGGCTGATTCGTTCTCCGACCGGTGGCACTGGCGGCTCGCCGCGTTTGCCACTGCGCCAATCCTTTAGCGGCGTGGACCAGAAGCCTTTCAACAGCGTTTGTGCTTCGGGAAGGTCGTCGAGGCCGCGGACAAGCAGCCGTCCCAATATCCAAACGTGCTGGGTGTCGACGATCACCGGCGTGAGCTCCTTGGGCAATTCGCCATTCCATCCAGGACCGACGAGCGCGTACTCTTGCTCCTGCGTACCCATGGTACGGCGACTCAAATGCTGCACCTCTGCGAAGAAGTTTGTCACGGCCATCATGTAGTAACGCCCGTGTGTGTCGGGTGTGTGCAATACGACGGGTCCCTCTGAGAGGTCGAACCAACCTCTGAAGTAGAGCGTGTCGTTGTTTGGCGCGCGCAGGCCAGCTTGCGTGGATGGCGTCACAAGTTGCTCGGAACGTGAGAAGTGATTTACGGGCGCGAGTACCTGCTGGTCCTGCTCAATCGCATGAGTTTGGGCATGCATTTGCGCTGTGAGGTCGACAATCGGATAGCCGTAGACGTAGGCCAAGGTTCCAACGTGAAAGGCCAGCTCTTCGCGATAGCGCTCGGCTGCGGCTTGGCGCGAGCTGCGATCTTCGGCGACCGCCGGAAGAGTGGCCAATAGCACGGCTACGAAGATCGATGCTGCGAGGTGTGCCGGGGTGGCGAGTTTTCGAATGGATGCTTGATGATTCCGAATGTCGTGTTTTGTCATCATTGGTCGAGCGTACCGCGACCATGTCCGGGCAGGGAAGGGGCCTCGTATGCGCCCATGCATTGACAGGCCGTTGAAACACGAGCCCCACCGATGGAGCCGAATTGGTATCCATTCTCCCTGTTAGAGTCTTAATCGCACTTACCCGTCGCTCGGAGTTGCCTTTCATGTCCGCCTCATCGTCACCTCAGCCGTCATTACGCGTAGGCGTCATTGGAGCGGGGCCTTCCGGAATCGCAACCGGCCATGAATTGCTCGCTCAAGGATTCAGCGAGTTCACCATCTTCGAAAAGGCCAGCAAGCCCGGCGGCACCTGGCACAACGAATCGTATCCGGGGCTTGCGTGTGATGTCTGGGCGCACTCGTACACCTACAGCTATGCACCCAACCCCGACTGGAGTGCGAGTTTTGCAGAGCGCGCGGAGATCGAAGCGTATTTGCAACGATGCGCGAAAGACTTCGGGCTTGAGCCGCACATTCGCTGCAACACGCGCATTACCCACGCCCACTACCAAGGTGACGGCGTTTGGCAGTTGCAAAGTGCTGAAGGTGATACGTTCGAATTTGACGTCGTGATTAACGCCATGGGCAACCAACACACGGCGCTGTATCCGG